>JAZRME010000049.1:0-3153 GCA_045647325.1 Acutalibacteraceae bacterium
CGTCATGACGGCACGGCAACAGGCGGCGCAACAACATTTTTGCAAAAGCTTAAATGGAGAGTTGCAATTATTACCTCTTTAATGAGAAAGTAGGATGAAAATGAAAAATCCAATTGTTTCGGGTTGCATTGTTACTCACAATAATATGAGAACAATCAAAGACACCCTTGACACAATTTTTAAATATACAAAAGATGTTGATTTTACACTTTTTGTTGTTGATAATCTTTCAACTGACGGAACACCTGATTTTATCAAAAAAAATTATCCTCAGGTGAAGGTGATTGAGCCGATGACAAACAACGGTTTCGGTTCAGGCCACAACGTTGTGATTGATAAAATAAATTCAGATTATCATCTGATCATTAACCCTGATATAGTTCTTAAAGACAATGCCATTAAAAATATGGTTGATTTTCTTGAGGCTAATGAAGATGTAGGTCTTGTTTCACCGAGAATCTGTTTCCCCGACGGCCGTGATCAGATTTTAGGAAAGCGTAATCCTAAGCTCAAATATCTTGTGGCAAGCCGTTTGAGAAAAGAGGGCGAAATAAGTGACCTGCTCAAAGAGTATGCTATGCTCGATAAAGATCTTAGTGTTGTGACCGATATTGAAAATGTTTCAGGTTGCTTTATGGGCTTCAGAACAGATTTATTTAAAAAAATCGGCGGTTTTGATGAGCGTTATTTTATGTATTTTGAAGATGCCGATATTTCAAGAGAAGCAAAAAAACACAAGCGAGTTGTTTTTTATCCCGGTGCAATCGTTTATCATGTATGGGGTAGAGACAGCAAAAGAAATCTTAAATTGATGAAAATACATATTTTGTCAATGTTTAAATATTTCTTAAAATGGAAAACAATATGAGGTGAAAAAATGAGTAAGCCTACAGCAAAAAAATATTTGCAGAATGCGTATAAATACAGATTTCTGATGCAGGAAATTATCAGAAAAAATGTTAAGCTTCAATACAGAAATTCTTTTCTCGGAATTTTCTGGACATTTCTTCAGCCATTGCTGACAATGATAGTGCTTGTTTTTATTTTCGGAACAATTTTTGGCAAAAGTAATGACGGCGTAGTTTGTTACCCTGTGTTTTTGCTCACAGGTCGTTTGCTTTATGAATTTTTTACTCAGTCAACCAAAAGAGCCATGCGCTCAATCAGACTCAGCGCATCGGTTATCAAAAAGGTTTATGTGCCCAAATACGTCTATCCCCTTGCCAATGTGTTATCAAATTTTGTTACATTTTTGATTTCATTGCTTGTGTTGGTTGTGGTTATGGCATTTTTCCTTATCAAAGGCAACTACCCCGATCTTCATCTTTCAGGGTATGTTTTCCTTTCAGGTGTGCCGATTCTGATTTTGTGTGTGCTTAGTCTCGGTGTAGGACTTCTTCTTTCTGTTCTCAATGTTTTCTTTAAAGATATTGAATATATCTATGAAGTTGTCTGTATGATGCTTTTTTATGTTACACCGATTATGTATAAGCTTGATACCCTTGAAAAAAGCGGTATTAACGCTGCCGTTCTTCAGTTGTTAAAGTTAAATCCCCTTTACAGCATTATTGAGATGTTCCGCTCCTGTGTGCTTTATTGTGAAATGTGGGATTGGAGTTATTTCGCTTATGCGGTTGGCTCATCCGTAGTTATTCTTGTCGTTGGTCTTATTGTTTTTTATAAGAAGCAGGACAAGTTCATTCTTCACATTTAAGGAGGAAAAGGTATGGCTAAACCTGCAATAGAGGTTAAAGACGTAAGCATTTTATTTAACCTTAATAAAGAAAAAGTTGATAATTTAAAAGAGTATGTTGTAAAGCTTGTTACAAGAAAGCTGATGTTTAATGAATTCTGGGCATTGAAGGATATCTCTTTCACCGTTGAAAAGGGCGAAAGAGTCGGTGTTCTCGGTTTTAACGGTGCCGGTAAAAGTACACTTCTTAAAACAATCGCAGGTGTGCTTAAACCTACAAAGGGCAGCGTAACCGTTCACGGTGTTATAGCTCCCTTGCTTGAACTTGGCGCAGGCTTTGATATGAACTATTCCGGCAAAGAAAATATCTATCTTTACGGTGCAACAATGGGCTATTCCAGAAAGTACATTGAAGAAAGATATAATGAAATTGTAGAATTTTCTGAGCTTAAGGAGTTTATTGATGTTCCTGTGAAAAACTATTCATCAGGTATGAGAGCAAGACTTGGCTTTGCTATTGCAACAGCTGTTGAGCCTGAGGTTCTTATTCTCGATGAGGTTTTATCAGTTGGCGATGCAAAATTCAGAAACAAGAGTGAGGCAAAGGTTCGCTCAATGTTTGATAAAGGCGTAACTGTTTTATTTGTTTCTCACTCAACAGCGCAGGTCAGACGACTTTGCAACAAAGCGATTATTCTTGACCACGGTCAGATAATTGCCCAAGGCGATGTTAATCAGGTCTGTGATAAATATGATGAACTTGTAAATAAGAAATGAGGTTGATTTTATGATTATAGCAGCAGTTCTGGCGGGCGGTAAGGGCAGCCGTATGGGTAACACAGAAACACCTAAGCAGTATATGATGCTTGGCTCCAGACCCATTATTGTTCACACCGTTGAAAAGTTTTTTGTAAACCCCGATGTTGATAAGGTTGTTGTGCTTTGCCCCGATGTATGGGTTAAACAGACAAAAGATCTTATTGTAAAATATATCGGTGATACAGATAAAATTTCAGTTATCAGCGGCGGTGCAAGTCGTAATGATACACTTATGTGCGCCATTGATTTTGTTGAAACAAATTACGGCCTTGATGATGATACAATTCTTTTGACTCACGATGCAGTCCGTCCGTTTGTAACTCACAGAATTATCAATGATAATATTCCCGGCATTGCTCTGTCCACCGATGTGATTATCGGCTTCCCGACAGAAACCGATAGCGACTTTGAGGATACGATGGATATTCTCCGTGGGGTGGAGTTTGACAACGTATATGCCTTTCTTTATTCACCGAGAGAGGGAACACGCGCGGCTAAAATGGATAATGCTGTTGATAGGGAGATCAAGGACAGACGAATGGCAGAGCTTCTTGCCTTCCAGGACAAGATTTCTCTTGAGAAAAATATGCCCTATGAAAATACGGTACAAAGAGTACTCACGGATTCATTCGAAATGAAGG
>JAZRME010000050.1:0-7369 GCA_045647325.1 Acutalibacteraceae bacterium
CAGAACGACATGGCTACTATCCGACTTGTTTATCACTGTTACTGACTGCACTTATATTATTATTTACGGTGCTTTTGAAACAAATTATAACATTGAAAAATTTGACATTGATGAAACTATAGATTATCGCTCAAAAATCAATAATTGCCTTGATAAAATTTCAGCAACTACTTATGAAGAAATAAAAGCCCGTCATATTGAAGAACATCGCAAATGGTTTGACCGTGTTTCATTTGACCTTGAAGCGCCTGATTATAAAGAGATTTCTGCTGATGAGCGTCTTGACGATTTTGGTGACGGTAAGACTGACAATGACCTGATCACCCTCTATTACAATTTCGGCAGATATCTTCTTATTGAAAGCTCAGGCAAAAACGCCCGTCTTCCTGCCAATTTACAAGGAATCTGGTGTCACGATTTCAACCCGCCCTGGGGCAGTGACTTTCACACAAACATCAACCTGCAGATGAACTACTGGCCTGCAGGCTGCGCAAATATAATTGAAGCTGAAGAGCCGTTTATCAACTTTATGAAAAAGGTAAGTGAACTTGGCAAAAAAACAGCAAAAGATTTGTTTGGCGCAAGAGGTTGGGTTATTAACCATACCTGTGACGCTTTTGGCAGAACAGGTGTTCACGACAGCGTTGACTGTGGTTTTTTCCCCATGGCAGGTCCGTGGCTTTGCCTTAATCTGTGGGAACATTACGAATTTACAGGTGACAAAAAATATCTTGAAGAGATTTATCCCATTCTTAAAGGCGCTTGTGAATTTGTGTGTGATTATCTTATAGACGACGGCAAAGGCAATCTCGTCACCTCACCCTCAAACTCACCTGAAAACTCTTTTTATTACACCGACCCTGACAACGGTGAGCAGGAAAGTATGTTTACCTACGCAGCGACAATAGATTTTCAGATTATCCGTTCTCTTTTCACAAGAACTATTCACGCCTGTAAAATGCTCAACGGTGAAAACACTTTTGTCTCAGAGCTTGAAGATGTTATGCAAAAGCTTCCTCCCGTTAAAATCAGCGAGCGTTACGGAACAATTCAGGAATGGATAAATGACTACGAAGAAACTGAACCGGGCCACCGCCATATTTCTCAGCTTTTCGGTCTTTATCCTGATGACAGCATCAACGAAGGCAACCCTGACATTTATGAAGCGGCTAAAAAAACAATCGCCCGTCGAATTGAAAACGGCGGCGGCTCCACAGGCTGGTCAAGAGCGTGGACAATCTGTTTTTACGCAAGACTCAAAGACGGCAACAACGCTGCGAAGCATCTGAGATATCTTCTTTCTCAATGCACAGCCTACAACCTTTTTGATATTCATCCGCCTTTCCAGATTGACGGCAACTTCGGTGGAATCGCAGGTATAACTGAGATGCTTATCCAGAGCCACCTCGGTTCCCCTGACAAGAGAATTATTGAGCTTCTTCCGGCGCTCCCCAACAGTTGGCCAAACGGTTCAATAAACGGCGTTAAATCAAGAGGAAACCTGACTTTTGATATTGAATGGAAAAACGGCAAATTAACAAAAGCAAGTGTCCGCAGTGAAAAAGACTCTGTTTTATATCTTCAGCTCAACTCATCCACAGGCAAGCCCGATGAAAACAAATATGAAATCAACGATAACATTCTCACTGCAAAAATTCCTGCCGGTGAAACAATAACACTGACATTTTAAACTAAAAGAGCAACCGATTCAGTCATTGGTTGCTCTTTTTTTATCTCTTAACTTTTTAAAAAAATCACTCAGCAGTTCAGATGCTTCATCAGCTCTGTATCCGCTTTCAATTTCGGGTTTATGATTATACGGCAGGTCAAAAAGATTGATCACCGATTGGCATGACCCTGCTTTAAGGTCAGATGCACCATAAGTAACCTTTTTAAGCCGTGAATTTATTATCGCCCCTGCGCACATAGGGCACGGCTCAAGAGTGACAAACATTTCACACTTCCACAATCTCCAGCCGCCAAGATTTTCACAAGCGTCGTTGATTGCTTCAATCTCAGCGTGAGCGAGAGCGTTTTTGCTTTTTTCACGACGGTTTCTTCCCCTGCCTACAATTTCACCGTCAAGAGTAATAACAGCGCCCACGGGCACCTCGCCCTCATCGGCAGCTTCACGGGCAAGGGCAAAAGCCTCATTCATAATCAGGTCTTTATCCATAAACTACCCCTAAAACATCAACAGGTTTGACACCCAAGAGCTTAACATTGACACAATCATAACAGCCACAATAACATAAAGGCTTTTGCGATAAAGGCTTTTGCTCTCAAGCTCTTTTGAGTGAAGAATTTTATAAACCATATAAACTACGGCGCCGATTGTCAGCGCAATTCCGCCATAAAGAAAAACATAACCGTCAAAAGATGTGACCGTCACCGTCTGCATAGCTGTGAGATAAAGCATCACAAGACCGCCGACAACAGTAGGTGTTGCGCAATAAAGAGCAACTCTCGTTTTAAGGTTAAGGCTGCAGACCGGCTGTTTGTTAAGCTCACGGTTATTTGCCTTGATATATCGTCTGGCGCAGAACCAGAGCAACAACGCTGTCATCAGATACGGAGCAGATGCTTCGGGCAGATATGCCGAATAAACATAAGAAATAAATAAAAATACTATTCCTGAAGCGAGAAGAAACGTTTTTTCTGATTTTGGCGCAAAAGTGAAACCGAGACCGTTGTGAGGCTCTTTTATAAGCTTAACTGCGCTGTAAACACCTGCCACAAGAAGCAAAACAATCAGACCTGTCAGAACTGCTGACCTGAAAGGGTCATCCACCACAGCCAGAGACAAAACCGACAAAAGATTATTGGCTGCATGAATTGTTATTGAAATCCACAGTGAGTCCGTTGCTATTGCAAAATAACCAAGCACAAGACCTGCAATAAAAGCGAACGGAATCTGTTGCATATTGCCGTGCATAATAGCAAAAATAACAGCAGACATCACAATAGCAAAACGATCGCCATACCTGCGCAAAGGGGGCATAACAACGCCTCTGACGGCAACCTCCTCAACAAGGGCAGGGATAATTGAAGCCTGTAATATAAACAAAAGATATTCGCCGGGACTTGACGGCTCGGCTGTTTCATACATTGAAAACTCAATATCATACGATGAAACAAACGCTGAAAAGCCACCTGTGATATAGTTGCCTATAAAAACAGCAGCCGTACCGGCAAGAGCAGACATATAAAAAACCCTTCTTGACGGTGGCGGGTTAAGGTTCATACACATCTCACGGTCTTCAGGTGAATAAAACCTCTGAATAACCGTGAACGGAACATAAATGCCAAAAATCGACACCAACACAGACAACACGGCGTCAAGCGAAAAGCTTGGTGTCACAAAGCTGCTCAACCACAAGCTGACAAATGAAAACAGATATTGAACACCGATAAAACTCAGCACACCTGCCCCGGCAAGAAGACTGAGCTTTGTCAGGTGCCTTGCTTCACGGTTGACAAACGGGTCTTTTGGCATAAAAGGATTATTATAATTTTCATAAGTGCCGTAAGGATTATTGTTGACGCTCATAAAAATACCTCGGATTTTGTAGTATTGTTTATATTATACTTGAAATTTTTCATTATTCAAGTATATTCTGTGCCTGTATTTTTAATATTTTGTAAACATTAAATAAAAGCTTGTAATAAATTAAAATTTGTTATATAATGATATGAAATATAAAGGAGTTGATTTAATGGACCCTATAAAGGTTGACTTTTCATCAAGCAACAACGATAACGGTGCTTCCAAAAGCAAGGTTATTATTCCGCCTGAAAGAAAAGCGCTCAAAATTTTTGTCAACATTATTCTCACTTTGATCGCAGGTGCAATCGGTTATTATTTTTATCTGCCTGCTTTCAACTTCAAAGCAATTGAGATGTATATTTTCATCGGTGCTATGCTCGGTTTTTATTGCGCTGTCAACTATGTGACTTCAGGCGCTCTCAAAACACCTGACTACGCTCCTTACGCTAAAAAAAGCTCAAGAATTCCTACAATTTTAATCGGTGTTCTTATTGCTGTTGTTGCTGTCGGTTTCATCATTTCTTCAACAGTATTCAGAGCTAAAGATTACAGCAACATCATTGATGTTCAGGGCGGTAACTTTGTTCAGGAAGTTGCTGACTCATCTGACGATTCTTTTGCTACTGTTCCCCGAATCGACTTTGACACCACCGCTGTTATGGCTCAGAAGGCTTTGAGCGGACTTTCAGAGTTGGGCTACGTTTCACAGTTCACTGTTCAGCCTTCATTTAATCAGATTAACTATAAAGATGTTCCCGTAAGAGTTGCAACTCTTCAGTATTCTAACATCATCAAGTGGTTTACTAACCGTGAAAACCGAATTCCTGCCTACATCATCATTGACTCAATCACTCAGAAGAGTGACCTTGTTGTTGTTGACGGCGGTATTCAGTATTCAACCGCTGACCACTTTGCTCATAATGTCAAGAGACATCTTCGTTTTGCATACCCCACATATATGTTTGCCACACCCACTTTTGAAATTGACGAAGAAGGCAACGCATATTGGATCTGCGCTCAGCTTGATAAAACAATCGGTCTCTTCGGAGGAACAGACGTTATCGGCGCAGTTATCTGTAACGCTGTGACAGGTGAATGCATTTCATACACAATGGATGAAATCAGAAACGACAACGCCCTTTCATGGATTGACTGCGTTTATTCTGACGAGCTTCTTGTTGAGCAATATAACTACTACGGTCTTTACGGCGGAGGATTCTGGAACTCACTTCTCGGTCAGAAAGACACTTATGTAACCACCGAAGGTTCAAGCTACCTGGCTATGAATGATGACGTTTATCTTTACACAGGCGTTACATCACTCACAAGTGACGAATCTCTCACAGGTTTCGCTCTTATCAATATGCGCACCAAAGATGCAAGATACTATGTAATCTCCGGCGCTAAAGAGGCTTCTGCCGAAACATCTGCCGAAGGTCTTGTTCAGCAGTATGAATATGACGCTTCATTCCCCTTGCTTCTTAATGTTGACGGTGAACCTACCTACTTTATGTCACTCAAAGACTCAAGTGACCTTGTTAAGATGTATGCTCTTGTTAACGTTGGTCAGTATTCAATCGGCGCTGTAGGAACATCACTCACAGAGTGTATTGAAAATTACCTCAAAGAGCTCTCAAAAAATGGCATCAAGCTTGATGTTTCAACTGACAATATCACAGATGATATCGGCTCAGGAGACAGCACCAACCCCTCTGTTGTAGCTAAAGAAGAAGTAAGCGGCAAAATCACTGATATCAGAACAGCTGTTATCGGCGGCGAAAGTGTTTATTACTTTAAATTAGATACATCAGAAAGCTACTACTCAGTTAAAGCAAGTGATGCTGAAAAAGTTATTATCTTTAACAGAGGCGACACTGTAACCTTCACCGTTGATAAAAACGCAGGTGCAATCATCCCCGTTGAAGAAGTAAAATAAAATTTTAAGGGAGGCGTTGAGCCTCCCTTTTTTAACTAATTTTTATTTTTCTTGTTTTTAATTAACAAAACTATAATACCTGCAAATATTGCAATTAACAACACAGCGATAACAACAACAAGAATAATTATAACTGTTTTGCTGTTATCAGACTTTTCTGTTTGCTCATCATAGTTGTTTTCTGTCTGCACAGATTGAGTTTTTATTTCTTCCTCAATTTCATAATTCAGATTATTGTCAACTGCATATTTTTCAGCTTCCGACCCTGCTTCACAGATGATTGTTCTGCTTTTTCCGTCTGACTGACCAAAAGCATTATCTCCAAAATTTTTAATAGTAGCAGGAACAGTAACCTTCTGCGCATTACTGTTTTCAAACGCAGCTGTACCGAGGGTTATAACAGGCATTCCGTCAATCTCTGAAGGAATAACAACTTCCGTTTCATCACCAAAATAATAATCAATAACTATATATGAATCGTAGATACTGTAATAAAAGTTGTTGTAGATGTATGTTTCTCCATCAGGGTGTTCGGGTTCTTCTATTGGTGTCCATGTTGTTACCTCATCTTTTTTTGATGCAGATATAGTCACATCTGCGTTGTTTTTTGTCGGAGTATCAACCCTGTTTGTTACAGGCGCTCTTGGAGTAGTCGGTTCTTCTTTTTCTGTTGGCGGAGGAGTTGTAGGTTCTGTCGGTATTTCACTGCGGCATTCAACAATAAAATTATAGCCGGATGTTCCACCTTCAATCTCAACATAATATGTGCCCGGATTCAAATAGATTTTATCTGACGAACCTTGCTCTACATCTTTGCTTACCCATTTGCGAAGTATCTGCTCTTGTGATGTCCCGTCATATGTATGTAAATACATAGTATTATCAGACATCCCATATTTATGCTTTAAAGTCAATCTTACTTCCGCATATTTATCGATAGTAAATTTAAAATAATCCTCATCAGCCTTACCGGGCGCTCTCGAGCCATAATATGTTTTGTTTACTTCAATCGAATTAGCCTGAGAAACATTATCGTTAAACTCTTTTTCCCAATAGTCAGATTTTTCATAATTTACAGAAAAAGAATAACTATTACCTTTAACGCTACTATGTATTAATAAATAATAGGTTCCTTTTTTTAAACCATGATTTGCTGTTGTCAATGTTTCCGATTCAGTAGCAACATTTTTATATAAATGTTCTTTTTTCTCGCTACCATTATATGTGTATAGATATATTTTTTGGTTAGTTGAACCATATTCATGGTTTACTGTTATACTTATATATCCGTCTGCATCTAAAGTAAATTTATACCAATCATCATCACTATTTTGATCAGTATATCCCGAAATCATCTGATTAACTGAAATAGTATTTGCAATTGAAATGTTGTTATTATCTTCTCTTTCACTTGCCGCCGCAACAAATACCATTGAAGATAATAGAATCATCAAGCTTATCAAGCTGATAAAAATCATTTTAAAAAAACTTTTCATATTTACACCTCTCATTTTTATTTTGCTTAATTGTAGCACATAAAAATCAAAAATTTCATCAAAGGGTACGAATCGTGTAAAATTTGGTACGAAAAGTTGATTTTGTCATATATTTCAAATCTGATTTATTAAATCATAAAAAAACAAGCAGGAGCAATACTCCTGCTTATTTTATAGCTTCATAAATATCATCAATTGAGTCGCACACAAGGTCGGGGACTAAAACGCCCTCGCTGTTTGCGATTTCTTCCCTCGTGGTTTCACCTGTAAGCACAGCCACAGATAAAACACCGGCATTATTTCCGATTGCGATGTCGGTATAAAGTCTGTCACCTATCATACAGGCTTTTTCAAGGGGGATTCCTGCCTTTTCACTCGCCATATAAATCA
>JAZRME010000051.1:0-5326 GCA_045647325.1 Acutalibacteraceae bacterium
TTAAGCTGTTCACCGGGGGTATATGGAACAAGAGAAGAATAACATTCTCTCATAAATCTGCTCATTGTAATTTTTCCTTTCTCTTGCTGACTGCTCTGCCGTGAGCCTGAAGGCCCTCTTTTTCCGCGAAGCGGACAACATCATCTGCCACATCAACCAAAGCTTCGGCTGAATAATAGATGAATGAAGATTTTTTAATAAAATCGTCAACACTCAGAGGTGAGCTGAAACGAGCTGTACCTGATGTCGGCAAGGTATGGTTAGGCCCTGCAAGATAATCGCCCAAAGATTCAGGAACGTTCTTGCCAAGGAAAATTGAACCTGCGTGTTTGATTGAATTAAGAAGCAGGAAAGGCTCATCAACACATACCTCAAGATGCTCGGGAGCAATCATATTGCTGATCTCAACAGCCTGCTGAAGGTTATCAACAATGATAATTTTGCCGTTGGTGTCAATTGAAGCTCTTGCAATCTCAGCTCTCGGAAGCTCGGGAATCTGTTTTTCAAGCTCGTCACTTACTTTGTTTGCAAGGTCTTCACTATCAGTGATTAAAACAGCAGAAGCCAATTTATCATGCTCAGCCTGTGAAAGCAAATCGGCAGCCACAAGCTCGGGGTCACAGTTACCCTGCGCAATAACAAGAATTTCGCTGGGACCTGCAATCATATCGATGTCAACAATACCGTAAAGCATTCTTTTGGCTGTGGCAACAAAAACATTACCGGGGCCGACCACCTTATCAACCTTGGGAACAGATTCTGTTCCGTAAGCAAGAGCAGCAACAGCCTGAGCTCCGCCTGTTTTAAAAATACGGTCAACACCTGCAATTTTAGCAGCAGCGAGAATCGGAGCAGGAACATTACCGTCTTTATCGGGTGGTGTTACCATAACAATCTCTTCAACACCTGCGATTTTGGCAGGGACAGCGTTCATAAGAACTGATGAGGGGTATCTTGCTGTACCGCCCGGAACATAAAGACCGACTTTATCAATAGGTGTAATTTTCTGACCGAGAATCACTCCGTCTTTATCGTTGATAATAAAGTTGTTTCTTACCTGATGTGAGTGAAAGTGATGAATATTATCTCTTGCTTTTTTGAGGGTCTGAATATAATCTTTATCTGCTTTTTCAAAAGCCTCGTCAATTTCTTCCTGAGTTACTTCAAGGGCTGTGATACTTGCCCCGTCAAACTTTGCCCCATATTCAATAAGAGCTTTGTCACCGTTTGATTTAACATTTTCGATAATATCTGAAACAATATCTTCGACACCGCTTTTTGTTTTGATGTCACGGGTGAGGATATCTTCGGGTTTTGCGTTTGATGCAGAAATTATTTTGATCATATTTTACCCTCCTTAATAAGCTGTTCACGGAGTTTTGAAGTAATATCGTTAATCACATCGCCTTTGAAACGATATGATGATTTGTTGGCAATAAGTCTTGCGCTGATGGGCAAAAACTTTTCATAAACTCTGAGGTTGTTTTCTTTAAGAGTTGTGCCTGTTTCAACAATGTCAACAATAACATCAGAAAGGCCGAGAAGCGGTGCAATCTCAATTGAACCGTTGAGCTTGATAATATCAATTTCACGGTTGAATGATGCATAGTGTTTTTTAGCAATATTGGGGAATTTTGTTGCTACTCTGATAGGACGGTTCTGATCTTCAACATAATCATTTCTGGCAGCGACACACATATCACAAACACCAAGACGAAGGTCAAGAAGCTCATATAAATCGAAGTTTCCTTCATCGAGAATATCTTTACCTACAATGCCGATATCGGCTGCTCCCCTTGCCACATAAATCGCAACATCAGAGGGCTTTACAAGAAGATATCTTACATTATTTTGTTCGTTTTCAAAAACAAGCTTACGGTTGTCGGCATAAATCTCGCTGCAATCATAGCCGATTGAAGCAAGGCGCTGATAAACCTTATCACCAAGTCTGCCCTTAGGCAAAGCTATATTGAGCATTATTTAACCTCCTTACCGTCGAATGTATAAATCTTCCCTGATCTGAAGTTTTCGGGAATTTCTTTTTCAACTCTGACTGAATAGCCCTGTGAAATAAAATCTTCAACAGCTTTCATAAGAGTGATATCAGATTTGTCGCTTTTGTTAAGAATAAGAATATCACAATCTGTTTCACTATAAGTCGGATAATGAAGATTGAGATTATCAAGATAAACAGCAAAACCTACAGCACCGATACCCTTTCGGATTTTGGAAGCAAGGTTGTCATAACGGCCACCTGCAAGAACGGGAGTCGGAGAAGCTTTGACATAGCCTGAAAAAATAATTCCGTTGTAATAAGATGAAGGATTAACAACAGACAGATCAAGCTGAATCTTATTACCCATAGAAACGGCACAAAGGTTGTCATAAACCTCTTTAAGCTCATCGCAGGCTTTGTCAGTTGCTTCATTCATTGAGATAGCACGAAGGCCTTGCAACACCTGTTCAAAACTTCCTTCAAGAGAAGTGAGAGCTGTGAAATATTCAATGTATTTATCTTCAACACCATATTTTTCAAAAACTGCTCTGAGGTCATGAGCGTTTTTGTTGCGTTGACAAAAAACAATCTGCTCTTTTGCAGAAGCAGGAAGCTTCATCTCATCAAGCACGGCACCGATAAAAGCCATATGTGAAAGACAAAGAACACAGTCGTTGTCAATCTTCTGAAGACTTTTGAGAGCAAGATTTACAATCTCACCGATCGAATAAGAATCGATGTTACCCATAAGCTCAACGCCTGACTGCTTGATCTCTTTATAATCGTTTGTTTCCTGGGAAATTCGGTAAACATTTTCGTTATAATAAGTTTTTGTGCAGGTGTTTTTATCAATCCTTGCGTTTTTAACAATAGAGAGAGTTATATCGGGCTTGAGCGCCATAAGACGACCGTCAGAGTTATTAAAAGCAATAACTCCTTCACCCGAAAGAAAATCACGGTTGTCACTGTAAAAACTGTATTCTTCAAATTTTGCCATACAGAATTTACGATAACCGTACTGTTCATACAATTTTGAAAGCTCAAAAACGAGCCTGTCTTCAGTTGGCATTGAACCAAAAAAATCAAACATTCTGAGAATCCTCCGTCCTATTACGGGATTTTATAATAGCATTATATATCACTTTAACACTTTAGTCAATTAGCATATTACTATAATAAAATCATTTACAGGCATTATTTCTGTTAATTATACCAAAAAAGAGAACAAAAGTAAACGAAAAACAACAGAAAAATAGTTGATTTTTTGCATTATAATGATTATAGAATTGGTGAAAGTGACAATAATGTAAATTATCAATTCATTATTGAAAAATTTGAGATTAAAGCATATAATATTTACGTATCGGAGGTATGGTTATGAAAAAAACAAGACTTAAACAATATGCTTCACTTATTGCAAATGTAGGCGCAAGAGTTCAGAAAGGTCAGGAGGTTATGATTTTTGCTGAACTTGATCAGCCTGAGTTTGTTAAAATGGTGGTTGATGAATGTTATAAAGCAGGAGCTTCAAGGGTTGATGTTGAATGGAGCTATCAGCCGTTGACAAAGCTTCACGTAAGACACCGTTCACTTAAAACTCTCGGCACGGTGCTCGATTGGGAAATAGAAAAACTCAAGCGCAGAGTTGAGGTTCTGCCCGTTATGATTTATCTTCTTTCAGAAGACCCTGACGGACTCAACGGCATCAATCAGAAAAAATATTCAAAATCTTCGCAGGAACGCTACAAGGTTATCAAGCCTTTCAGAGATAAAATGGAAAATAAATATCAATGGTGTATTGCCGCTGTTCCGGGTGTGGCATGGGCAAAAAAAGTATTCCCCGATTGCCGTAAAAATGAAGCAGTAGAAAAGCTCTGGGAAGCTATCCTTCTCACTTCACGCTGTGGCGATAACCCTGTTGAACAATGGAATCAGCATAACGCTGACCTTAAAAGCAGATGTGATTATCTTAATTCACTTAACATCGAGTCACTTCACTACACATCTTCAAACGGAACAGATTTTACAGTCGGTCTGATTGAAGGTTCTCAGTTCCTCGGTGGCGGTGAATATACTCTTTCAGGCAATTATTACAACCCCAACATCCCAAGCGAAGAGGTATTTATTTCACCAAAACGAGGCGAAGCTGAAGGCGTTGTTTATTCCACTATGCCACTCTCCTATCGTGGGGAACTGATTGAGAATTTTTATATCCGTTTTGAAAACGGCAGAGCTGTTGAAGCAAAAGCAGAAAAGAACGAGTCACTTCTTATAGAGCTTATCAATATGGATGACGGCTCAGGCTATCTCGGTGAATGTGCGCTTGTGCCTTATGATTCACCAATAAGAAACAGCGGAATTTTGTTTTATAACACCCTTTTTGATGAAAACGCAGCCTGTCATCTTGCGTTGGGTGAAGGATTCTCTTCAAGTATTGTAGGCAACGAAGAAATGACTCTTGAAGAGTGCAGAGCAAAGGGTATCAACAAATCCATTGTTCACGAAGATTTTATGATCGGCTCAGCTGACCTTGATATCACAGCTAAAACCCGTGACGGCAAAACAGTTCAGATTTTCAAAAACGGTAACTGGGCTTTTTGATAAAAACTGAATTATATTTCAAAAAAGCAAACCCCATCGATATCGCTGCTGCATATCGATGGGGTTTTAAACACTTTTTATCGGTAATTATAAGTTATAATATTTATCAAACTCTGCCGGGTGAGGAATCGCTGCCATTTCGCTGCATTCTGCACGTTTGGCTTTGATGAAGTTGTTGATGAGTTCCTCCGGGAATACTCCGCCGGCTGTAAGATAATCATGGTCTTTTTCAAGAGCATTGAGAGCCTCAGGAAGCGATGTGGGAAGACCCTGGAGTTTTGCTTTTTCTTCTTCGGGAAGATTGTAGAGGTTCATGTCATAAGGACCCCAACCGTTTGCGTGAGGATCAATCTTATTCTTGATACCGTCAAGACCTGCCATAAGAATCGCTGCATAGCAGAAATAGGGGTTGCAGGTTGCATCGGGATTGCGAAGATCAAAGCGACGCTTATCGGGAGCTTTTGCATAAGCAGGAATACGGATAACTGCGCTGCGGTTAGATGTGGCATAACCAACTGTAACAGGTGCTTCATAACCGGGAACAAGACGCTTGAAGGAGTTGGTGCTGGGGTTGGTCAAAGCGCAAAGAGAGTGGATATGTTTAAGAAGACCACCCATAAACCAATGAGCTTCTTTACTGAGGTTTGCATAACCGTTATCATCTGAGAACACAGGTTCACCGTCTTTAAGAAGAAGCCTACGACCGTGCATCGCTGTGGCGGCGGGACT
>JAZRME010000052.1:0-2104 GCA_045647325.1 Acutalibacteraceae bacterium
CCCCTCTCAAACATTAACAATTAGCCCATTTAATGAAGTTTAAAACTTTTTCTTTAAAAAAATATGAATTTTCTATTGACAAATCTCTTATAGTTAACTATAATGTAATTGCTTAGGAGTCTCGAACTCCGAAAGACTTTATAAAGGAGGACACTAACAATGACAGACGCACTCAAGGCTCAGCTCGAAGCTCTCTTCAACAAGATCGTTGATTTCGTAATGGCTATCCTCAACGCTGAATTCCCCGAAATCGCAGACATCATCAAATAAGTTAATGCAAATTTCATTTGTATTAGACTTTCAAAAAATTTAATAGGAGGTAAATAACATGTTCGATCAGATTCTTGCATTAGTTAAGTCACTTTTCGCAGATGACGCTGACGTTGCTGCTATCATCGCTGAAATCGCTAACCTCATCGCTGAAGCTATCTTCGGTTATGTTAAAGATTCAGAAGGCTACAATGCATAATTAAGTTATTACTTTTTTAAGTTATTTGCAAATAACTTATCCACAGACCCTCAGGGGTCTGTGGTTTTTTTATTTTATTATCCTAACACACCCATAGGGTCAACCGCGGTGCCGCCTCTGATAATTTCAAAATGCAGATGACTTGCCTGCTTACTCTCGCAAGGTATAGAAGCAACCTTGCCTACCACATCACCTTTTGCAACCACATCGTCAATAATCACTGTTGTGCCCTGCTCAAGACCGCAATATCTTGCAATAAAATCACCGTAATCAATATCAATATAATAACCGTAAGCTGTGTCAGACACCACCTTAACAACCTTGCCGTTACCAATGCTCAAAACATCGGTTCCCGCTTCTGCGACAAAATCCACACCTTTATGAATCCGCCAATCTTCCATAGTTTCATCATAAACGGGACTCATTGAAAATGCTCTGTCAATGTCTGTGTTCACAGGCAACATAAAAGAGTCGTTTTTAAAGACCTCTTCCGCCATTGTTGCAGGCTGAGTTGTTGTTTGTGAGGTTGTTTTTGTTGCGGTACTCTGCCGAGGTTCTGTTGCTCGGCTGTTTTCTTCGGCAGAGTACATATCATCAGCCTTGTCAGTTGTATGCTCAACTCGCGGGTCACTGACATTTGTCTGATTTTTTTCTACCTGCTCAGCAGTTGTGGGAATATCAAGATCACGAAGCATATTGACCGATGAATTATAAACAAAAGCAATTGCCGCCACAATCATCACAAAACTCACCGCCGCCGTAATATAAAAGCCTTTACCAGAGGCAATTTTTTCTATAATATTCTTTTTCTCACGCATATTTATTTCCACCGTTTCTCAAATTTAGTTACATTTATTATTAATCGTCTCAGAGAAAATATGCTTAATAACAAAAAATTTACAATTTATCGAGAACAAATGTTTGCATTTTCGTTTTTTATGTGCTATAATGTCCCCAAAGACGAACATTTGTGTTTTTTCTGCAATAAACAACAAGTCCCGACTTTTTTCATACAATCAAACAAGAAAGGAGCATCGTTATGAATTACGATCTCACCGATAACCAACAGGCTATACTCGATTTCTTAAAAGAGCGCTCAGGCGGCGGTGTACCTCCCTCAGTCAGAGAAATATGCCAAGCTGTCGGTCTTCGCTCAACTTCTTCAGTTCAGGCAAATCTCCTGGCCCTTGAAGAAAAAGGCTATATTATGCGTGACCCTATGCATAAACGTTCTATCAGAATTGTGGGTCAGAGCGAAAATGTCAGACACGTTCCCCTGCTCGGTGTTGTTACTGCAGGTCTGCCCATTCTCGCAACAGAACAGATTGAATGCTACATTCCTTTCAACGGTACCCATATATCTTCCGACAAAGAGATGTTCGCTCTCAAGGTCCGCGGTGAAAGTATGATTAATGCAGGCATTTTCGATGGCGATATCCTCTATGTTGAAAGAACTCCCGTTGCCCGTAACGGTGATATTGTTGTTGCTCTTATCGAAGACGAGGCAACCGTTAAGACATTCTATAAAGAAAACGGCCACTTCAGACTTCAGCCCGAAAATAACAGCTTCGACCCGATTATTGTTGACGAACTTATCATCTTAGGCAAGGTCGTTGGTCTTACAAGATATTTCTG
>JAZRME010000053.1:0-3602 GCA_045647325.1 Acutalibacteraceae bacterium
GTAAAGAATACCTGACTGACGGAGTGATACCCAGTGCTTAAGGCCTGACTCAGCAAAAACTGCTTCAGCCTTAACCTTACTGATTGCGTAGTGGTCATAAACGCTGATTTTGATCGGGTCACCTGTTCTTGCCCAATGGATAGGAGCGTTTCTGTCGCCTGTTTCGGCAACTGTGCCTATGTAAACAACTTTAACTGCGTCGGGATCGGGCTGAGCTTTAACAGCCTTAACGATGTTCTGAGCAGCAGTAACGTTTGTTTTCTGTGTTTTAACAGGGTAGTAGTCAGCAGCGGGTGAAACCATACCGCCAACGTGAAGAACATAGTCAGCGCCGTTTGTTGCGTTGAGAACATCTTCATAATTTGTAAGGTCACCCCAGACAAATCTTACGCAGGGGTCATTTGCCCAAGGAGCAAAAAGGTCTCTGTTCTTTTTGCTGTCTCTGTTAAGAAGAACGATGTTGAATTTGTCTTTTTTTGCATAGAGCTCTTTAAAGCCTGCAAAACCCATGTTACCTGAAGAACCTGTAAGGAATACGGTCTTTTTAGAAGCCATAAGTATCTCTCCTTAAAAATGTTAGAATTTTATTGTCAACAGCTGTTGACTTTCGTACACAGTAATTATATAATAAACACACTTGATTATCAATAGTCAAAAATACTTTTTTTGTATTTTTTTAGACTTATTGTATATCAATTTGACTGTTTTTTAGCGTGGAGAATAATTATGCAAGAGAAAAAAGTTGACAGAAGAGTTAAATACACCAAACAGGCTTTAAAAATGAGTCTTATTGAGGCGCTTCAGCAAAAGCCTATTGAAAAAATTACAGTTAAAGAGATTTGTGAAGGTGCCGATGTAAACAGAGGAACTTTTTATTCACACTATACCGATCAGATTGACTTGTATGACGATGTTGTGTATGAAGTTATCCAGAATGGCATTGAGTTGACTGACGGTATTCTTGATGTACACGAGAGGTTTCATAACAAAGTTAATATGGTTGTTGCCATTTACAGATATGTTAAAGAAAACGCAGACCTTATCCGTGCGCTTCTTAATAATATTTCTATTTTCGGATTTAATAAATACACAGACAAATTCAATGAGGTTGTTCACAAAGTTTATCTTGATGAAATAAAGCAAGAGGTAGAAGACCATGCTTTTGTTGATATGGTTTATCAGTATGTTGCTGCGGCTAACTTAACTCTGATTCAGTATTGGTTAAACACCGGTATGAAAGAAACTGAAGAAGAAATGGCAATTCTTGCGATGAAGCTCACCGGCAAGGGATTAAGCGGATTAGACAAATAAAGGATGTAAAAATACGGCTTGTGCAGAGATTTAATGCACAAGCCGTAACTTTATTTATTGAGATATTTTGAATATTCGTTAACTGCCATTGTGTCACAGCGCTCATTTTCGGGGTGACCTGCGTGACCTTTGAGCCAGATAAATTCTACTTTATGTTTTTCAAGCAGAGTAAGAAGCTGCTGCCACAAATCAACATTCAGAGCAGGTTTTTTATCAGCTTTGCGCCAACCGTTTGACTGCCATGAATAAACCCACCGTTTAACAATGGCATCACATACATATTTTGAGTCAGTGTGGATTGTTACATCACACGGCTCTTTGAGAGCTTCAAGAGCCCGGATAACCGCTGTCAGCTCCATACGGTTGTTGGTAGTTTCTTTTTCACTTCCGCTTAATTCTTTTTCGATACCGTTAAATCTGAGAATTGCTCCCCAACCTCCGGGTCCGGGGTTGCCTGAACAGGCTCCGTCGGTGAAAATATCAATGTGTTTCATAGTGGCTCCTTAAAAGTTTTATCAGTCAGAGTATATCATATCATCGGGAGTGAATGCAAGTAATAATATCGGTCAATAATATTTTATCAGAGTTGTTTTCATTGACTTTTGACTTTTAAAGTAGTATTATATACTGTAAGTTATTATGGATACATATACACAAAGTCGTTTATATACAAAATTTTAATTAAGGAGGAAAGCTTTTATGTCTAACGAAAATAAAAAAGATCGTAAGCCTAAAAAGGCAGTGAAAAAAGAAAAACCGCAAAAGCAGACATCTAAAAAAGTTGCGCAACAGAAGTTAAAAAAAGATATAAATCAATCATCAAAGAAGCATAAAAAATCAAATTCGTATCCGAAAAAAAATAAAGTTTATAAGCCTTCACCTGCAGTGCCTGTAAAAGTTACTTTTCTTGGAGGTCTTAACGAAATCGGTAAAAATATTACCGTTTATGAAATAGATGATCAGATGATTGTGGTTGACTGCGGTCTTGCCTTCCCTGAGCAGGATATGTTAGGTATTGACCTGGTCATTCCTGATTTCACTTATCTTAAAGAAAATATATCAAAAATCAAGGGTGTGTTTATCACCCACGGCCATGAAGATCATATCGGCGGATTGCCTTATCTTCTCAGAGATGTAAATGTTCCTGTTTACGGAACAAGACTTACAATAGGTCTCATTGAGAGCAAACTTCACGAACACAACCTGCTTTCAAGCGCAAAACTCAATGTTATAAAGCCCGGTGATATGATAAATGTAGGCGCTTTTACAATTGAGGCTATTCATGTTAACCACTCAATTCCCGACGCTCTCGGTTTTGCTATAAGCTCAAAAGCAGGTACTGTTATTCAGACCGGTGACTTTAAAATTGACAGCACACCTATTGACGGAGATATGATTGACCTTAATCGCTTCGGTGAAATTGGTAATCAGGGTGTTCTTTGTATGCTTTCTGATTCAACAAATGCTGAACGCCCCGGCTACACCGAAAGTGAAAAAAAGGTAGGAGAATCTCTTGAAGGTCTGTTTCATAAAGCGGGTAAGAGAAGAATTATTCTTGCAACCTTCGCTTCAAATGTTCACAGAGTTCAGCAGGTTCTCAATGTTGCTAAAAAAATGGGCAGGAAGGTTGCTCTTTCTGGCAGAAGCCTTGAAAATGTAGTGTCTATCGGTATGGAAATGGGTTATCTTGACGCTGAAGAGAGTCAGATTGTCAGCATTGATATGATTAACCGTTACACTCCCGAAGAGATGGTTATCATCACCACGGGCAGTCAGGGTGAGCCGATGTCAGCTCTTTCAAGAATGGCTTTTTCTGATCACCGTAAGGTCAATGTCGGCTCTAATGATTTTGTTATTATTTCTGCAACACCTATACCCGGTAACGAAAAAACAGTAAGCAACGTTATCAACGAGCTTATGAAGCTTGGCGCAGAGGTTATATATGAAAAAACCGAAGGTATTCATGTTTCAGGCCATGCCTGTCAGGAAGAGCTGAAGCTTATGATGGGCCTTGTGAAGCCTCAGTTTTTTATTCCTGCTCACGGTGAGCAGAAGCATCTTAGAAAACACGCTATGCTCGCTGAAAGTATGGGCATTGACCCCAAAAATATCTATGTTGCCGATAACGGTATTCAGATCGAGATGTCAAAAGACGGAATCAAAGAATTGGGTCAGCTTCCTATAGCTAAAGTGTTTGTTGACGGCTCAGGTGTCGGTGATGTAGGTAATGTTGTTCTCAATGACAGAAAACGTCTTTCAGAAAACGGATTGATTGTTGTTGTTGCCTCAAT
>JAZRME010000054.1:0-7097 GCA_045647325.1 Acutalibacteraceae bacterium
TCTTCATTTGCCAAGTTCCTCACAGAGGATGAGATGAACGCTGTTCTTGCCAAGGCAGACGCTCAGCCCGGTGACGTTATTCTTATTATCGGTGACACAAAAAATTCAACTGTTCTCTCAGTTCTTGGTGCTCTTCGTGGCGAAGTTGCAAAGCGCCTTGACATTATTCCTAAAGATAAATATAACTTCCTTTGGGTAACAGAGTTCCCGTTCTTTGATTGGGATGAAGATACTCAGCAGTTTGTTGCTATGCACCATCCCTTCACTTCACCTATGGATGAATATATTGACACCCTTGAAAGTGATAAAGCCAATGTTAAAGCAAAGGCTTATGACCTTGTTCTTAATGGTGTTGAGCTTTGCTCAGGATCAATCAGAATCACAAACCCCGATCTTCAGAAGAGAATGTTTGCTCTTTTAGGTCTTTCTGATGAAGAGGCTTATGCAAAGTTCGGTTTCCTCACCGATGCATTCAAATACGGCGCACCGCCCCACGGTGGTATGGGTATCGGCCTTGACCGTCTGATTATGCAGATGCTCGGTTGCGAAAGCCTTCGTGATGTTATCGCATTCCCCAAAGTTCAGAATGCAAGTGAACCTATGACAGAGTGCCCCTCTGTTGTTGATGGCGCCCAGCTTGATGAATTGGGTATTTCACTCAACAAAACTGAAGAATAAAAAAATAAAGCTTGTGAGCAGAACTCACAAGCTTTTTTGTTATCAAAATAAATGTTTTTGTAGTTTTTATTTCTTTGCAGCTGTGTCAAAGTTGATTTCGTGCTTTGTTCTGGTGTGTTCACTGCCCTCAAGATATAATATGGCAGTGTCATCGTCCCACTCAATGTCAAAGTTGTTTTTAGTGAGTTTATTTTCACCGTTATCAACCTCAACAGAAAAAACAGCAGTACCCTGACGGTGTTCAGCATCGCTGTAATAGGCTTTGACTGTACTTGCTTTAAATATTGTGGGTGAGCCCACCTCATAAAGCTCAATTACATATTGGCCGTTATCAGACTGACTTTTAGCAAGGAAATATTCGGTTTCATTGGTAAGAAAACCTGAAAAAAGAACATAAAATACTGCTGCTAAAATCAATACACTTTCAATAAAGGTTACAGCCACCAGGGCCTTGTATTTTTTGCTTTGCTGTTCCATCATTTTCAACCTTTCAACTTGATTTATTTTGTTTGTTCGGCAACTTCAGTTTTTAACTTTTTAAGACGCTTCATAACATCGTTGGCGCCCTTGCCGAAATAATCGTGAAGTATATTATATTCCTCATAAAGTTTTTGATAAATTTTAACATTTTCTTTCTGAGGGATATAGACTGTATCTCTGAGTTTGCCCATTTTTTCGGCTGCAATAAAAATATCTTTGTAGCCACCGTTTGATTCACCCGCTGCGACAGAAGAATAAATTGCACTTCCTAAAGCGCCGCATTGAGTAGTACCGGCTATTTTAATGGGCAAGTTTAAAACATCAGCATAAATCTGCATGGTCATAGGGTCTTTCTGGCTGATGCCTCCACAGGCGATGATTTCATCAACCCTGACACCGTTTGAGTTGTATGTTTCAACAATCTTTTTTGTGCCGTAAGCAGTAGCTTCAATCAAAGCGCGGTAAATATCTTCGGGCTTTGTGCGAAGAGTCATACCGATTATCATACCTGTCAGGTCACCGTCAACGAGAATGCTTCTGTTACCGTTCCACCAATCAAGAGCAATCAGGCCGCTTTCACCGGGCTTTTGCTGTTGGGCTTTCTGACGGAGAAGCTGATGTATATTAACACCGTTGGCTTTTGCTTCGTCATAATAAGAGCCGGGAACACAATTGTTGATAAACCACGAAAAATGGTCACCCACACACGCCTGACCGGCCTCATAAGCATAAAGACCGGGATAAACACCACCAAAAACAACACCGCTTATTCCGGGAACGGAGTGCTCCTCCTCTGAGACAATAATGTGACAGGTTGAGGTGCCCATAATAGCCAGAAGGGTGTCCGGTTTTGTGATTTTAACTGCAGGGAATGCAGCGTGAGCATCAATAATCGGCGCAGATACGGCAGTGTCTTTATTAAGACCTAATCTGTCGGCCATTTTTTGAGTTAATCCGCCAACTCTGCTGCAAAGCTGAACAATGGGATAATCAAGCTTTGCATCAACAAAATTTTTAAGACGAGGGTCAAGCGAAACTAAAAAATCATTTGACGGATACCCGTCTTTATAGTGCCACAATCCTTTGTAACCTGCGCAACAGGTGTTTTTGCCGAGAATACCGCATAGCTGCCAAGTTACCCAATCTGCAGCTTCAACAAAATAATCGGCTTCGTTATAGATATGAGGAGCTTCGTCAAGAATCTGTAATATCTTTGGAAGCTGCCATTCGCTTGAGATTTTGCCACCGTAACGCTCAAGCCATTTTTCGCCTGATTCTTCAGCTTTTTGATTTATAAGGTTAGCCTTGTCCTGAGCGGCATGGTGTTTCCATAATTTCACATAAGCGTTTGGCTCTGATTTATATTCATCTGAAAAGCAGAGCGGAGTTCCGTCTTTTTTGACAGGTAGAACAGTACACGCTGTGAAGTCGATGCCGATACCGATGATATCATCGGGTGACACTCCGGACATTCTGATAATGTCAGGAATAGTGTTATATAAAACATCAAGATAATCTTGCGGGTGCTGAAGCGCCCAATCATAAAGAAGGGGAGTTCCGTCAGGAAGCTGAGAGTCCATAACCCCGTGAGGATATTCATAAACACTGTCAGCGAGTTCATTACCGTTTGTGATGTCAACGATGACAGCCCTGCCCGAAGCAGTGCCGAAGTCAACGCCTATAGTGTATTTGCTCATGAGGAGACCTCCCTTACACTAACCAACATATTATATAACAAAAAATCATTTATGTCAAAGAAAATTATTGACTTATTTATTGTTTATATAAAAAAGCGTTGCGCCCCGAAGGACACAACGCCTGTTTTAACCTAAAATGTTTAATACGCCGACAAAAATGCCGAGAACCATAAGACCTGCCATAATCAATGCAACAATGCGCACAAATTTATTGTTCATTATTCCACACCGACAAAGCCTTTCATATCAGCGCTGATTTTATCTGTGAGAGCCTGTGCATCAGCTCTGTCTTTGCCTACGGCAGTAACATAGATTTTGATTTTGGGCTCTGTGCCTGAAGGACGGATAACAGCTCCGTTGCCACCGGGGAGAGCATAAGAAAGCACATTTGATTTGGGAAGTGTAAGCTTTTCAACGCTGCCGTCAACAACAGATGTTGCTTCGCTTGTAAGGTAGTCATAGACTTTCTCAACTTTAAGACCGGCAATTTCCTTGGGTGGATTTTCACGAAGAGTAGCCATAATGTTTTTCATTTTGTCCATACCCTCAGCGCCTGCAAAAGCAAAGTTAAGCAGAGTGTTCATATACATGCCGTGTTCAGCATAGATATCTTCCATAACCTGATAAAGGTTTTTACCCTCTTTAGCCTTGTAATAAGCAGCCATTTCACAGATGAGAGATGCTCCGTTGACAGCGTCTTTATCACGGGCGTGGATACCTGTAAGATAGCCGTAACTTTCTTCCATGCCGAGAATATATCTGTCAACCTCGCCTTTTGCTTCAAGCTCGGTGATCAGTTCACCGATATATTTGAAGCCTGTGAGCAGGTCATAGATTTCGCAGTTATATTCTTCAGCTACTGCAGTAATAAGGTTGGTTGTAACGATTGTTTTGATAATTGCAGGGTTTTTGGGAAGAGTGCCCTGCTCTTTTTTGCATGAAAGGAGGTATTTTGCAAGTAAAACACCAACTTCATTACCTGTCATAAGCTTGTAACTGCCGCCGTCATTAACTGCGATGCCGACACGGTCACAGTCAGGGTCAGTTGCAAGAAGAAGGTCGCCGCCGATTTCATCAGCCATTTTGATAGCTTCTTCAAATGCCTGACGGATTTCAGGGTTGGGATAAGGGCAGGTGGGGAAGTTGCCGTTGGGCAATTCCTGAGATTTAACAACGTTAACATCTTTAAGACCCATTCTCTTAAGCACTTCTCTAACGGGTTTGTTACCTGTTCCGTGAAGGGGAGCGTAGATGATTTTAAGGTCGCTGTTTTTGGTGATATCGGGGTTGATACATTCATCAAGAACTGCTTTGTAGAAGTCTTCATAAACTTCCTGACCTATATATTCAATCATTCCGTTTGCTACAGCTTCGTCAAAAGCGAGAGATTTAACGCCTGTGAACATATCAACTTTCTGCATATATTCATAAGTTTTTGCAGCGCCCTCGTCTGTCATCTGATATCCCAGAGGGTCATAGCATTTGTAGCCGTTATACTGAGCAGGGTTGTGGCTTGCAGTGATAACAATACCTGAAGAGCATTTCAATCTGCGAACAGCAAAAGAAAGCATCGGTGTTGGCACAAGTTCAGGATAAAACCATACTTTAATGCCGTTACCTGCGAGAACTTCGGCTGCACTTTTTGCAAAAACGTCAGAGTTTATTCTTGAGTCGTGAGCGATGGCAATAGTGGGGTTTTCAAAAGCCTCGTTAAGATAATCGGCAAGACCCTGAGTTGCCTGATTAACTGTGAAAACATTCATTCTGTTGGTACCTGCGCCGATAACACCACGAAGACCGCCTGTGCCGAATTCAAGGTTTCTGTAAAAACGGTCAAGAATTTCATCATCCTTGCCCTCGATAGCTTTAAGTTCATTATATACCTCGGGCACTGACTGTGATTTTTCGAGCCATAAGGTATAAAGTTCGTTGATGTTGTTCATAAAATATCCTCCTCGTTATTTGCTTTTATGTTGAGGCTTGTTAAGAGCCTTTTTTTCTTTATTATGATGGCTGAATGCTGAATAGAACATACCAAGCAACGCTCCCCCTGCGCAAAGAATGAGATCAACCATTGTGTCAAGAAGACCTTCTTCGTTGTTAAAAACCGTGCGCTGAAGATTGAGCCCGTAAAGTCTGTCCATAGTGAATTCATAAAACTCCCAGCCGACAGAGATTGTCACCGAAAAAGAAAGAGCAAAAAGTGAAGCCAATGCAGGGCTCAGGCGTTTGGCGGCAGGTTGTTTTGACTGAATGATAACAGCTAATTCATACCCTCCGACAGCGCCGATGAAACCGGCAAAAAAATGCTCGGGCACATCGATATAAGCAAAGTCGGTGAATTTGTTGACGGTTGTGCCTACAACAGAGCCGAAGGCTATGAAACAGTTAAGATAAGTGAAAATATTGTAGGGCACTTTAGTGATAAAACTTTTGCCGCCGAGAAGCTGAAATAAATCCCACAAATGGGTAAAAATTATTGCAAAAACGGCCTGAAGAAATTCAACGGTGTAACCCTGAAAGAAAAGTACTGTTCCCCAGATAAAGAGGGAAGCTCTGCAAATCCACCATGTAATCTGATGAGATTTCGGTATTATAGGAATGGAATTAAGTTTTTTCAAAAATTTAACCACCTTAGTTTAAAACTATACAAAATAAATATACGACTTTTTTGGCTAAAAATCAATAACTCTTTTGATTTTTTACGGAGTTTTTTTACATAAATAAAATAGTTGTTAAAAAATTGTTGCAAAAAATACAAATTTGTTTTATAATGTCAACACTAATGTAATTATTTAGGAGGCTTTTACTATGGATGAAAACAAAGTAGTAGAAAATGTTGAATCTGCTTCAGCAAATTCAAAGGCAGACATCAAAGCTACTATTATCAAGTGCGTTGCGGCTATCGTAAGCGTAGCTATGTTAATGGTAACTTTCACACAGTGCGTAACAAAGTTCGCAGAAAACAATGTTAAAATCGCAGAAATCGCTGCTTCATCAAACGGTGGTTCAGCTTCTGTTGGTTCAGACAGCTATGATGACGGTTCATCATATGTTGACACTGACACATCTGTTGACAGCGATGTAGTTGTTGATGACAGCGCAGCTTCAACTGATGACACTGTTGCTGATGACAGCTCATCATCAACATCAACTGATGCTCCCGCAACAAATGACGCTACTGCAGATGATGCAGGTGCATCAACAGGCTCAAAGAAGCCCTCAACAAAGGCTGAAATCGTTGATTATTTCAACAAAGCTGTTAATGGCGTAAAGACAGGCGCTAAGACTGTTGAACAGAAAGAAGTTACAAACTATCTTGCAAGCAAAACAACAATCTCAAGCGGTATCCAGAGCATCTACAAAATGCTTGGTGGTGACGAGTGGCTTGATGGTATGCTCAAATCAAACAGCCAGGGCGCAGCTACATACACAGGTGCAGATATCAAGGCTAAGTTCCCTGTTGAAGGCGAAGCTTATGCAAGTAAGCTCACAGCTGCTGATGTAACAAATGCTACATGCACAGAGGCAAACGGTGTTTACACAATCAAAGTAACAACAGTTGCTGACGGCAAGTCAGACAGCGTTAAACATGGCGAAGGCCACGCTCCCAAGGCTTTCAACGTTATCCTTCCCGGTACTGTTAATGACAACATCCCCGGTGTTGCAAAGAGCATGGTTGGTACAGCTTCAATGAACTATCCTTCATCAACAGCTACAATCACTGTTGACGTTGCAACAGGCCATGTTCTCACAGCAGAGTATGACCTTAAATGGACAATCAACTTTGACAAGATGGGTATCATTCTTCCCTTCGGCACAAAGTCAGTTTATAACATCAAGTGGTAATTGAAGAAGGTTAGCGAAATGAAAAAAGAAGTATTGATTGAAACATCTGCAAGACATATTCATGTTTCTCAGGCAGATTTAGAAACACTTTTCGGCGCAGGTTATGAATTGACTCATAAAAAGGACTTGTCACAGCCCGGTCAGTTCGCTTGTGAAGAAAGAGTTCAGGTTATCGGCTCAAAGGGTTCATTCCCTGCAGTTTCAATTCTTGGCCCTGTTCGCCCTGACACACAGGTTGAGCTTTCAGCAAGTGACGCTCGTTCAATCGGCGTTGTTGCTCCCTGCCGTGAAAGCGGTGACATCGCAGGCTCAGGCGCTTGTAAGCTTGTTGGCCCCGCAGGTGAGGTTGAAATTGATGCAGGCGTTATTGTTGCAAAGCGCCACATTCATGCA
>JAZRME010000055.1:0-5558 GCA_045647325.1 Acutalibacteraceae bacterium
ACCTGGCTGTAAGCGGCAAATTCGCCGTTAACAAAAAGATAGAAGCAGGAAGAAACGCCTTCAAAATTGATATAAACTTTGTCAGCAATTTCATCAAGCACAACATCTTTAAAGTAAATACCGCAAGGATTTTCATCAGGAGTGTAGGGTGGATCAACGCTGAAAGGATATTCAAGGTTAGCGTATTGGATAGCATCATAGCCTCTGTCAGGATATGTCTGCCAACAACGGGGAACAGTGATATCGTCACAGCTGTCAGTATTAAAATCCTTTGTTACATAATCAGATGTAACATCGGCAACATTGTTGAAAAATTTAAATTTCCATTCGCCTGATAAAAGGGTAAATCTGCAGGAATCTTCACGCTTACCGTTAAGAGCGTTGTCTTTGTTGCAGAAAGGAACATAGTATGCTCTTGGTTCTTTTGTTCCGAAATGGAGAACGTCAAGCATTTTGTGATATTGAGTAAAAAACATTTTAATAACCTCCTTTGAGTCTTTTTTATCCTAACATAAATTTTTATATAAATCAAGCAAAAAAGGAAGGTATAAACCTTCCTTTTGCAACTTAAATTATTCAATTTTGCCTGCGTTAGTGTTGGCTGCGAGTTCAGCTTCTTCTTTCTTACCGATATTGTAGATGAAAGCCATCGCAAGGAAAGCTATGAGAGATCCTACTGCGAGAACGATGAAATAGAGGTTTTTAACTTTATCACCGAAGTCTGCTGCTTGAACTGCATTTTCTCCCTCTACAAAGCCGATAGCGATAAGGCCCCATGAAACAACGGCCTGACCGATGCCCTGTGAAAGCTTACGGAAGAATGAATAAAGAGCGTAAAGTGAGCCTTCTTCACTTTTGCCTGTTTTTCTGTAGCTTACTTCAATACAGTCAGCAACAATCGCCCAGACAGAAATCTGGAATACGGCATTACCAACATTAAGACCCATAAGGCACACAATATAAATAAGCATACCTGTCATATCTGATGAAATGGGAACAAATACAGAAATGAGGCCTGAAACAGCTCCGATTAACATACAAGTGACGATAACTGTCTTTTTGCCGAATTTTGCGGTAAGCTTTCCTAAAAGAGCCATAAACACAATCATAGGTGCATAAGAGCCTATCATCGCAATTCCGACTTTGCCTGTATCCTGGAAGAAATACTGGAAAACCATATTGTTAAGAGCCATTGTTGAGTTGAAAAGGGCAACTGATGCTACTGATGCGATAGTTGCGCCAACCATAGCTCTGTTTGTAAAGAATGATTTGAATGCTGAGAAAAACGCTGTGATACCTGTTGAGCTTTTAACAGTTTCTTCACGCTGAACTCTTTCTTTAACAAGCTTTGTTGTGCCCCAGAGTGTAGCAAAAGCAACAACTGATAAAACAAGGGCAACGGGGAGCAGGGTTTCACCCTTGAGAATTTCTTCTTCAACACCGGTAACAGGGTTTTTGACTTTATTATAAACGATACCGGGGAGAATGATCATAATTACGATTGCAGGTAAAGCAGCGCCGACACTGCGGAAAGTAGAAAGTGAAACTCTCTCCTGAGGGTCGCTTGTGATTACACTGTGAAGTGAACCGTAAGGCACGTTAACCATTGTGTAAGCGATTGACCACAGGCAATAACCTACAAGACACCAGATATATTTTCCTGCGTATGAGAATGCTGTGACAGGTGCAAACAGCATTACGTTAAAGATAACAAGAATTAATCCGCCGGCAATAATCCAGGGCATATATTTGCTCTTTTTGCCGAGTCTTTTTGTATCAACAAGGTTGCCGATAGCAACATCGTTAATGGCGTCAAAAGCTTTTGAAATAAGAATGATGATTGCATAGTCTTCTGCTTTGATACCGATGTACTGCAGATAAAACAACTGCATAAAGGTTGAAACAAGCTGAAAAGAAAAACCACAGCCCATATCACCCATGGCATAGCCCAATTTATCGCGCCAGCCGAAAGGTCTGATTTTAGCATTACCCATTTTTTCACTCTTTTCTTTTAATTTGGTGATTTCATTATAACAAAAAAACTTCTTTATTGCAACTGTCAAATATATGACACTTAAAATTATTTTTATCTCAAAATATTAATAAATTTTGAACAGATTATCAACAAAAAAGCGAAAAATGTTCAATTAGGTATTTACTTTTAACCTTTTTTATGGTAGTATAAGTTGAATTATTATGATAGGAAGTGATTTTATGTCTCTTGCAGATGTTGGTATTCTTTTTGGTGAAGCTTCTTTGTGGTTAGTTAACAGAGCTACCAAAGAACCTATGAAGGCTCAGCGTAAAACCCTTAATCGAATCTTAAGATGGAATAAAAACAGTGAGCTTGGTAAAAAGCTCGGTTTAGGCGAAATCAAATCTATTCAGGAGTATCAGGCAAAAGTTCCTCTCTCAACTTATGCTGATTATGAGCCGTATGTTGAGTATATGATCAAAAACAAGGGCAAAAATCCCATGTTTACCGGTCCTAACATCCGTTATTGCTCATCATCAGGTAGCGTAGGTAAGCCTAAAATTCTTCCCAAGTCAGCTATGGACCTGTGGAATATGCAGAGCCACGGATTTTCATGTACTCTCGCTGTTGCGAAGCATCACCTTGCCAAAATGGGCAAAAAGATGCCCGCTCAGGTAGGTCCTCTTGTTCTTATCCTTACAGGCCATCCTCTTGAAGACGGCAAAATGTGTAACGGTGCAGGTCAGGTTCCTCTTACTTACCTTAAGCCCCTTACAAGATTTTTCTGCACATCACCCACATCTCTTCTCTATCCTGAGCACGAAGAGCTTTTAGATACATCTTATCTTCAGCTTCGCTTTGCTCTTGAAAACAGAGATGTTACATATCTCGGTTCACTTGTTGTTACTCTTCTTACAACAATGTTTGATTATCTTGAAGAGAATTGGGAAATGCTTTGTGATGATATTGAAAAGGGTATTATCAACCCCAACATCAAGATCACACCCGATCTTTATAAAGCTTATTCCAAAAAATTCAAGCCCAACCCCGAAAGAGCAGCAGAGCTTCGTCGTGAGTTCCAGAAAGGCTTTGACACACCTATTGCTACCCGTATCTGGCCCAATCTTACATGGGCTTACGGTATGATCGGCTCAAACCTTAAGGTTTATGTTGAAAAGCTTCGCAGATCAATCGGTGACATTCCTATGCATAATATGGGCTTTGCAGCTGCTGAAGGTTTCTTCACAATGCCTACAGAGCTTGATGTTCATGATGGCGTATTGCTTCCCCATTGTCTTTTCTTTGAGTTCATTCCCGTTAATGACGATGAAGAAGATCCTGATGAAAATGCAACACCGTTGCTTATTTCTGACCTTGAGGTCGGCAAGAAGTATGAAGTTATCGTTACCAACTATTCAGGTCTTTACAGATACAGAATGGAAGACGTTGTTGTTGTTACAAGAATGTATAACAACACTCCCGAGCTTGAATTCCTTTACAGACGCAACCTTGGTATGAACCTTGCTAACGAAAAAACATCTACCGAAATGGTTGATGCCGTTGTAAGAGAATTGTCACAGGAAATGGATAACGAGTTTGTCGGCCACAGCCTTTATCCCGACCACTCAACCAATCCTCCTCGCTATTGTATGCTTCTTGAGGCTAAAAAACCTGTCAGCGAAGAAGACCGACAGAAATATATCAAGCTCGTTGATGATAAGTTCAGCGCATTCAACGAAAAATATTTCAAATATCGTCGTTGGGGTATGATTAACACTCCTGAGGTTCTCTTCCTTAAAGAAAAGACCTATTGGGATTACAGAGAGTACCTCCGTTCACAGGGTAAGGTTCTTAACCAGATTAAGCCTGTTACAATTATCAACACACCTGAGAGAGAGCAGTTCTTCTTCTCTCATGTTGAAACAGATGTTGAACTTCCTGTTAAAATAGAAAAATAAAAAGAGGTAAAATATGAAAAACATTCTGAAAAAATCATTATCAATTTTTCTTAGTCTTGCAATTATTTTTTCACTTTTTGCAGTAGCATTCCCTTCTGCATCTGCTCTTGATGTTTATACCGATATTCCCACTGTTTATATTGAAGGTCAGGGCTACGGTCTTGAAATTCCTGAGGAAGACGGTACTTTCAGACAGATTTACGGCATTCAGATTCCTGAAGGCTATATCGAAGATGCAGTTAAAGAAAACATCGGTGTTTTCCTTCTTGCTGTTGCTACTCAGCAGTGGGGAGATTTCTGCGATGTAATTTACGAAAAGTTTTCTTATCTTTACAGAGAGCTGAAGCTTGATGAAAAAGGTCAGCCTATGTATGGCAGCCAGTCAACATGGGAATGGTCAAGAGATTCAATTTATCCTTATCCTGTTACAGCTGATGGCGGTTATGAATTCAATCAGTTCAGATACCACTATGACTGGAGACTTTCTCCTTATCAGATAGCTGATGACCTTCACGAATACATCAAAACTGTTTGTGAGCTTACAGGTTACGATAAGGTTGCTATTGCAGGTCGTTGCCTCGGCACATGTATCACAATGGCCTATGTTGAAAAATACGGCACAGAATATATTTCTGATCATATTATGTACGCAAGTGCTCTCAAGGGTGTTGACTTCTGCTCACAGGCATTCAGCGGCAACCTTTATCTTCCGGCTGACGGTGTAGAAAGACTTGTTTATGAAATTGACCTTGGTCTTTCTCAGGCTATGACTGATATGCTTCAGAGTTTTGTTACAGTTGCTAACGAAACTTACGGTCTTGATATTGCTTTGTGGTCAATCAACAATGTTCTTCCTCAGATCAAGTATGACCTTTTCCCCAGACTTCTCAGAGATACCTACGGTTCATTCCCATCATATTGGGCTATGGTTGGTGAGGATTATTACGAAGAGGCTAAAGAGCTTGTTTTCTACGGTGCAGATATGGAATTGTATGCTGACTTCATCGAGCTTATCGACAGTTATCACTACAATGTTCAGGTTCCTGCTGAAGAAATCATTAAGAAACAGTATGAAGAAGACGGCGTTGAATATTACAATATTACCAAATACGGTATGCAGACAATGCCTGTATCTGCAAACGAAGATTTAATTTCAGACAGATATGTTGATGTTACCGGTGCTTCTCTCGGTGCAACAACAGGCACAATTTCTGTTGACCTCAGCGAAGATTATATCGCATCTGTTGAAGCCAAGGGATTAGGCAGATATATCTCACCTGATAAAAAGATTGACGCTTCAACCTGCATTTATCCTGATAAGACCTGGTTTATCAAAGAGCTTAATCATAAAGATTTCCCTGATGAGATCAATTATCTTATGGCTGAAATGATCAATAATCCTGATTTCAGTGTTGATGATAACGCAGCTTATCCTCAGTTTATGGTATTTAATAAAGAGATCAACAATGTTGTTCCTATGACAGCTGAAAATGAAGCTACCGATGTTAAGTGGGAAGTTTCATTCTGGGATGCTTTGAGAAAATTGTTTGAATCAATCTTTAAGCTTATTATGGAATCAGCACAAGAAACTGAATGAAATTAAAAGCTACGGATCAGCAAGTATG
>JAZRME010000056.1:0-7003 GCA_045647325.1 Acutalibacteraceae bacterium
CGCAAAAATCACTGAGGTTTCACCCCTTGAAGAGTATATCGGAGAATGTTCCGGAGAAATCACATATAAGCCATTTGAGTTCAGAACCTTCCGTGTATCCTGATCAAACTACGAAAGCAATAGTTTCAGCCGGATATTCTCCAGAATACCCGGCTGCTTTATTTGTCTGCTGAATATTGCATTTGAACTTTTATAAATGAAAAACACGATGCATCTTAACAAAGTTGCATCGTGTTTTTAGATTAAATCAAATTATGCAGCAAAACCAGCGAAGAACTCTTTGATGATCTCAAGCACACCTGCAGCATCAAACTCACCGAAGTAAGCAAGAATTTCTTCTACCATTGCCAAAATTTCTGATACGAAATCCATGATTTTCTTCCTCCTCAAGATTGTCGGATTGCTCCGCAACGCTATAATATCATAAAACAAATCAAAAACGATATCTTTTTTGGAAAAAACGGCTTAAAATTGTTCAATTTTTATTGACTATTTGATTGCCTGCCATCTTTAATCATCAATAACAACTATCTGATGAATATAAACTTCTGGCACAGTGAAGCTGACTTTTCCGTCAGAGTAATCAAAATCAATCTCTGCCCCGGTTGGTGCAAGATAAACTTTTGACGGTTTATTTGCTTTCTTTATGCAACATTTTACATTATAAAGAGGAATAATATCTTCAATGACCTCTGTGTTTTCTCCTCGTACAGTTGTGTGAGCAAACAGAAGGTGAAGCATATTTCTCTTTTCATCCTCTTGCCTTGTGTAGGTCATAACAGCTCTGTCAGGCATTGCCGCCTCAACTGTCAGCTCGTTGCCCACCATTCGTCTGAGCAGATATGTAAACAACTCTTTAAAGCAAAGATGACCTCTTTTTGCATAAGCGGTGAAAATATCCCATCCGATATAAGCAACATTGTTTTTAATCACAGCCGCAGGTAGTGTTACATCGGGGTTATTGGGAGCGTGCATATGTGAGCAGAAGTGTTCTGCCGTTCTGTTGAAATAAGGGTTTTGCACAGATGCAACAACTTCACCGTCAGTTTTGTCAATCAAAAAAGATTTACAGCGCATAATATACGATGTTTCGCCATTGACAGTTTCATAATGAGGAACAAGATATGTGGGGTTAAACTCATTTTCGCCCTTGAAATCTGCACCCACATCGATAACAAAGCTGCCGTCTTTTGTCAGAGCTTCACCACTTGCAATCACTTTGCCGCCATTATTTATAAAAGCTTTGATTTTTTCGATTATTTTATCATCATCAATCTTAACATCAGGAATAATCAACATCTTATAGCCGGAAAAGTCCATTGTTCCGTCAACAAAATTATAAAGGCATTTGTTTTCAAGCAACATTCTGTTAACACCGACATCAGCGCCGGGTGTTCTGATTCCTGTCAGTGACTCCACGCTGAGCACAGCGATATCTGCCACATTAACGGCGCCGTTGAGCCAGGGCTCTTTTTGCTCAACGAGTGAATATGCCTTGCCGATGAGGCCGTAGGTTGACATATTCATATCACCCAGAGAATGCATCTGATCACCGATAGAGCAACCTGCACCGTTGGCAACACTCAGAGCTGTTTCATAAATCAGAGCGTTAGGATGTTTGAAACCACCGAATTCGCCCCAGCTATGATGAAACTTGCCTGTCATACCGAGAAATTCCGTATTTTTAAGCGAACGGGTGTACGCAGCAGAAAGAGGGAAGTGGTCATAACCCCAACCGCCTGTGGGCAGACTCTCAAGCTCAAGGTGTGTATTGGCCTGAATAACATTATACTTTCCGTGAGGAATATGGCCTCCGTTATGAAAAATTGTTGCTGTTGAGCTGTATTTTCTCACAGCGTCATTGGTTGCCTTTATATATTTTTCATATTTTATACGGGCAAATTTTTCGCACTCTTCTTCATTAGTTAAATCAATGCCCATAGCTGTCATATCAGCCTGACACTTCTGACAATAGCAGACTCTTTGTGAAACAATGTCAAGGAATATTCCGCAGGGATTATATTTTTGCATAACCTCTTCAATCTGAGCGCAAAGCAGGTCAAGATAACCTGTATTGAAGCAAAGCAAATGAAAATGAACTTCATTTTCGTATTCTTCATTTTCAGCTTCGTCAAGATCCCACTTGTGTCGCCACTCAGGATGTCTTACAAACTCTTTTTCATCATAACCTGCTGATATATATACAGGGGCGTTGACATCAATCTCTTTACAGGCTTCAAGCTGAGCGCCAAGCAAGTCAAAATTTAAAGTCGGATGTATTTCATTGACCTGTGTAGGGTGATATGACCATCCGTGGTGGCATTTTGAAAAAACAGTTATCGAGTCAATGTGACCCTCTTTAAGCGCCTGTTGAAACTGTTCTTTTGAAAAGTTGTTGCCCACCGGAACAAATTCGCTTGTGTGAAAATCAAGATGCACCTGTCTTTTTCTTAACATAAAAAAACTCCTTCTGATATTAGTTTATTTCTACAACGCACGATCCCTGCGACAAAAGAATAAGTGTATATCTGCCGTCAAGAGCCGAAATATTTATCTGTTCGCTTTCTTCAATGAGGCCCTCGTTTACAACAGCTCCTTCGCTGTCAACAATACGATAATCCACCGTCTGAAAGCTGTCATAATAAGTTTCTGAGCCAATAGCCCGGATGTTTATAACATCCCTGTTGTCAGCGTCAAAAGTTACTCTTTTTTCATCATTGTGAATTGCATTAAATCCGACTGTTGCAGGTAAGGTGATATCATTTTCAACGCTTACATCTTCATATTTTTCAACAACACTCACCTGACACACTGCGACAGAAAAAACAGAATCTACTGATATGGTGTATTCACCTTTTTCAAGAAAGACCATACGGGATATCCATTCATTTGAATGAATAAAAATCTTGTCGGTGACATTTTCACCGTTTTTATTTTTTATCTGAAAATTATAGTCACCATCATAATAACAGCCTTCATTAACCTTTATATCATAAACTCCGTCTTCATCGACGCAAAGCTTAAAAAGGGCAATTCCGTTTTTGTCGGCTGCCGCGGCTGTCGGCCTGTCCGTTTCAACAGAGCCTGACGTTGCGCTTTCAGGTGCATATACCCATGAAACAGCGATATCTTTGAGCTTACGGGGTTTGTTGACGGCAGTTATTTCTGCTGCAATCTGCCCTTTTTCAAAAATGTAATTGTCTGTATATCCGTAAGAAACAGACACATTTTCATAAATAATATTTCCTTCGCTATCTCTGAAAGTAACAAAAAACTCGGGCTCTTCATCAGGATACACATCATAATCTGTCATATCAGAAACAAGCAATTTAATACGCCCGGGCTGATCCATATCAAAAACCAGCCTCAGAAAATCAGAGCCTTTTTTCAACTCAAACTCACGCTCTTCAACAAACGGCTCATCTGCCAATGAAACCGCATATTCATCATAAACCAACTCTGATGAACAGCTTGTTATTATAAAAAGAGCAACAGATATAATCATTATAAAAAATGCAACCTTTTTCATTCATCCACCACCCGATCTGATTGATTATGTTTTCAGTATATCCGTTACAAAATAAATTTGCAACAAAAAATTGTTGATTTTTATATTTTTATGATATAATGAGTAAAAAAATTAAGGAGACTTTTTATGAGCGATTACAAAACTTCGTGGCGTGAAAAATTCGGCTACGGTGTGGGTGCGATAGGTCTTGACCTGTCTTACGGTCTTTTTTACTCTTACCTTTCATACTATCTTTCAAGTGTTCTCGGTCTGACAGAGGGATTTTTGCTTTTGCTCACTCCCCTTGCAAGAATCTGGGACGGCATCAACGACCCAATGATGGGAACAATTGTTGACTCAACAAAAACAAAAATGGGTAAATACAGACCCTGGATTTTAATCGGCACAATGTCAAACGCCATAGTGCTTTCGCTTTTATTCACATCTTTTGGTATGAGCGGAACAAAGCTTTATATTTATATTGCTGTTATGTATATTTTATGGGGTATGACAAACACAATGGCAGATATTCCCTATTGGTCAATGGTTCCAAGCTTCACAAATGACCCTGAAGACCGTAACCTTGTGGCAACTGTTGCCCGTACTTTCAGCGGTATCGGTCAGGGGCTCATCAGCATTCTCACCCCTATTATTCTTCCTATGCTTTCAAGCGGAATGGAAAAAACCGACAAAGGCTACAGCGCTTCAGGTTTTTCAAAATGGGCTATTATCTGCGGCATCGCTCTTGTCTTTTTTGCTGTTATCAGCGTTATTTCAACCAAAGAAAGACACGTTATATATAACAATGATAAATTCAGCTTCAAAAAAGTGTTTAAGGTTATCGGTTCTAATGACCAGCTTGTGGTGTTTATGATTTTTGCTATGATTTCAAACGCAGGTTGGTATCTCACCAGCGGAACAGCAGTTTATTATTTTAACGATGTTCTTGGTGACCCGACTGCACAAAGTCTGTTTTCAACAATCGGCGCTGTCGGCTCTGCGCTTGGTCTTGTTGTTATCCCCATTTTAAGCAAAAAGTTTTCAAACAGAACCATTTATCAGATTTCACTTTTGATAGCTATTGTAGGCTATGTGCTGATGTTTATTTTCGGACCGATTCTTAAAATCACTATTGCTCTTGATTTAAGCTACACAATCGCAAGTATCGGTATCGGTTCTATGTTTGTCGGTCAGACAATTTTCCTTGCTGACATTGTTGACTATGGTGAATACAAATCAGGAACCCGTAACGAAAGTATCACCTTCTCAATGAAAGGCTTTTTACAAAAAATGGCATATACAATTCAGACAATCTTCCTTTTCGGCGGTCTGGGTATGATGAATTATAACGAGCAGATTGTGGGAGGAGTTGTAAATTCAGCAACAAAGTCAGCTATCGGCATTATCTGTTTCGCTGTTCCTCCTGCACTTATACTTGTTTCATTAATCGTATTTAAAGCTAAATTTAAAATTCACGGTGAGCTTCGCAAAGAAATTCACGACTTTATTGCAGAAAAAAGAGCAAACGGAAACCCTGAAAATCAATAAGGCGGTCTGAACTATGCAATTGAATTTCAAAAACAAGCAATTTAAAATCATGCAGGTGGCAGACACTCAGGAGGGTAAAAACGTCAGCCCTGACACCCTCGCTCTGCTTAACGCTGCCATTGAAAAAGAAAAGCCCGATCTTGTGGTTTATTCCGGTGACCAGATATGGAACATCGCAAGTTTCAAAGGCAACAAAAAGACTGTTCGTGATGTTTTATATAAACTCACTGAACCTGCTCATTCAAGAGAAATTCCTTTTACAATCTGTTTTGGCAACCACGACCGGCAGGTGGGGGTTTCAAATGAAGAACAGTTTGAAATTTATAAAACGATTCCCTGTTTTGTTGGTGAGAGCGCCAAAGATGTTGACGGTTGCGCCAACCACGTGATTGAAATAGTAAAAGATAATGAGATTGTGTTTTTGCTTTATTGCATTGACTCTCACACAAGCCTCACAATAGGCTATGACCATGTTCATCAGAATCAGCTTGAGTGGTACAGGGAAGTCCGTGACAGCTATGAAAAGAAGTGCGGCAAAGTTATTCCCTCAATCGTCATTCAGCATATTCCCGTGCCCGAAGTTCTTGAGCTTCTCAATGAGGTAAAGCGTGGCACCAAAGGCGCTGTTCAGGGATTCAGAAATCACGCAGGTAAATGGTATGAGCTTGATAAAAGCAAAGTCAACGCTGACGGATTTATGAAAGAGTCCCCTGCTGACCCGATGGAAAACGGCGGTCAGTTTGACGCTATGGCTGAGAAAGGCGATGTTGTCGGTATCTATTTCGGCCACGATCACATCAACTCATTCAACGGCAAGGTAAGAGGCATTGATGTTGGTTACACTCAGGGCGCAGGGTTTCATGTTTATGGCCCCGGTCTTGACCGAGGGGTGAGAATGATTAACCTGAACTCTGACGGTACTTTTGAAACTTATGACCTGCGATACAGAAATTTAGTAGGCAAAAAAGTCAGAGAAAAATTTCGCTTTGCGATTTTTCAGATTATGCCCACAAATGTTTATGAAGCTTTTTACAGGGCAATTAAAATTCTCGCTGTGCCTGCAGTTGCGGCAATCATCTGGCTTTTGATAAAGTTTTTTTAAATAAGACTTGATTCACATCGCATCACGCAGATTAAAATTGTTATAAGAAGCATTAAACGGCAGAAAGACTTTTCTTTCTGCCGTTATTTTTTTAAGCCGAAGGCGCTGAATATCAACGCAAGATTTTCAGTCTCTTCGTCAGTTATGTTTTTAGCCGTGTTCAGATTGCGTTTTCTCAACTCTTTTTTGTTGCCGAAAAGCAAAGAAAAAACTCTCACAATTTCAAAAAACGGCAAAAGATATCTGTGCTTTTTTAATATGGGATATATATTTTTCAGATAATCATAAGGCACAAAAACTCTTGATAAAATATATCCGTCTTCGCCGCCGTGAAGCTGACTTGACGCCTCAATTTTTGTTTTGTCAGAGCCAAAAAGACCGCCTTTTAATATAAACCTCTCTGTTGCAAGAGTCAGATCGGTATGCTCATTATCTGAAAACCATACATCACAAAGCTCTCTCGCCTGACGGTCAAATTTAATAAGTCCGCCTTTTTTCAGAAGCTCCTCAGTTTCAGGAGTATGATAATTTTTGTTTAACTGCATAAGCCTCAGGTCAATAAAAGGTCTTAAACCGCAGCCACCGTTTTTAAAGTGTTTCGCCATATGGGCAAGGTGATAAAAATAAAACATTTCATCTTTAAGATAATATCGGCAGCTGTCGTTTTCTTTTACGGCATAATCCCACACTTTATCGGTAATGTCAGCAAAAGATTTTGACTTTTCACTTTCCATAAGAGTGAAATGAAGCTCAAGACAAACCTTCTGATCATTGACAAAAGACACGTCGTGACGCCCCTCTTTAGCTTTAACAAAACCGAGCTCATCACAAAGCATTTTTGTCGC
>JAZRME010000057.1:0-3924 GCA_045647325.1 Acutalibacteraceae bacterium
TGTGACCCTCTGCTTGTAAGGCAGATGCTCTCCCAGCTGAGCTATGCTCCCACAACTTTTTCTTTATCACTGCGCTGTTCAGCAGCGACTTTGATACTATACACTATTGTTTCGGATTTGTCAACACTTTTTTGAAAAAAATTTATATTTTTTTGAATTATTATAATTCAGACACATTTTCAGCTATGTTTTAATAGCGGTTTGTCATAATAAACACAAACAGAGGAGTTTTTTTGGCAATATGTACAAAAATATTATGTGAAAACGCACAAAGATTTGCTATGATATTTGTGCAATTTGCTTGACAAAATTTAAAAATTGAGTATAATAATATTGTAATCACAAAACGAAAGGAGATAAATAATGAGTAAAGAACTTTTTAGTTACGAGCAGAAGCTTCTTAAAGAAGTGTCAAAAGAAAGATTTTCTTTTAAAATGATTTTAAAGCTCGTTAAACTTTGCGAACTTTCAGAGCAGCTCCGCTGAGCCACAGCTTTGTGGAGTTATATAAAACAAGCACTTCAGTGCATCACATATAAGAAAGATTTTTTCTTTCTCCTGATTTCAACGCGCCTGGGGGCGTGTTTTTTTTATATTTTAGAGAAGTTTTTGGGTGTTAATCCTGTACATTTTTTAAATACACGGCAAAATGTTTTTGCGTCATTAAAACCAACGGTTTCAGCGATTTCACACACAGACAGATCGGTGTGCTTTAAATAAAATTGTGAGCGTTCAATTCTGTAATTGTTGAGATACTGATGAAAGCTCTGACCCGTGGCATTTTTAAAAATTTTACAAAAATTACTTTTTCCGTAACCGGTAATTTCAGCAGCTGTTTCAACTGTTAATGGTTTTGTGTAATTGTGATGAATCAGGTCAAGAATTTTTTTAGTGTTTTTTATTTTAACTGAGTCCTTCAAGGGCTCTTTTTCTTTATAGTATGAAAGTCTTTCTATAAAAAGACCAAAAAATTTTGAAACATTACCTTTGATAATCAGCTCGTTCGGAATAATTAAATTTTTTTGCTCAACTATCTCATCAAGGAGATTAAACATAATTTCATTATTTTGATTTTTTGAAAATACTGCCGTTTCAGGTTTGATTGATGATATTATATCAAAGTAGTTTTCCAGAAACAGGGGACCGGCCTCAATAAGAAGCTCAAGACTATCGGGATTTGTCTTAATTGTTTCGTGAGCTGTCAGGCAGGGTATAAAAGCAAATTCACCGCTGTTGAGCAGATATGGTTCGTTATTTATAATAATCTTATATGAACCTTTAATGCAGTATAAAAGTTCTATTTCATAATGTTTGTGAATAGGAAAATCACCAAGATTATCAAGAATTACTCTTAGTGAATTTTTGTGACTTAGTATAGGTTGATAAAGCATAAACACACCTCTTTTCTCAATAGTATCACAGGTTTTTCACTTAAGTCAAGAATTAGTGAATTTTTGGGTATAATTTTAGAATTTGTGGTATTGTAAATAATTTGGCAAGAGTCTAAAATCAAAAGAGGAAGGTGATATTATGAAAGATAAACTTTTACTTGGTGTATCTGTTGCAGATATTACGCCGCCGGTCGGAACTTTGCTTTTCGGATACCGACCTGATTTGAAATCTGAAAGCGTCAACGATAATCTGACAGCTACAGTGTTTGCTTTTACACAAGGTGAAAATAAATATCTTATGGTTACGGTTTGTGTCTGCCTTCTTGATACAACTGTTACTGACGAGCTGCGCGAAATTATCAGCCGTGATTTTGGTGTTAATAAAGAAAATATTCTCATAAGTGCAACTCATACCCATTCCGGTCCGTCAACTTGTAATATGCCGGGTTGGGGCGGTGTGAATATGGAATATTATCTTACAATTCTCAAACCCAATCTGTTAAAGGCTGTCGGTGAAGCTTTCGCTTGTTCAAAAGCGGTTAAAATGGGTGTCGGAGTAGGTGAAAGTCGTCTTGGTATAAACCGCAGACAGCTTCATAAAGATAATTCCGTCGGTCTCGGTCAGAGCGTATGGGGGCCGTATAATCCTCAGATGACAGTTATTTCTTTTAAAGATTATGACGGTAATGCGGTTGCAAATATAGTTCACTATGGTTGCCATGGCACTTGTGCTGGTCTTAATAAAGAAATCAGCCGTGATTGGTCAGGGGTTATGACAGATGCGCTTGAAAATCATTCAGGTGTAGTGACAGCGTTTTTTAACGGTCCTGAAGGTGATGTTGGTCCGAGGCTTTCTAATGGTGAAACTACGGCTGAGTTATCTTATATTTATGAAATTGGTAATATTGGTGCTGCTGATGCTATAAGGATTTTTGATTCAATCAAAGATTATAATGATGTTTCTGTTTCTTCTGTTGCTTCGTCTGTCAGGTTGCCGTACAGCAAGAGAATTCCTTATGAAACTGCAAAATCGGCCTGTGAAAATGTCAGAGATGACCTTATAAATTATGATAAGCAGATGGCTGTTTATTATAAAAAAGTCAAAGAGTCATACGAAAACAATTTTGTTGAGGAAGATTATACCGAAATTGAGCAGATTATCATAAAACTCGGCGATGTAGCTTTTGTCGGGTTCCCTTATGAGCTTTTTTCTGTTATCGGCATGAGAATCAACGAATATATTAAAGATTTTAATGTGCTGTCGCTATCAAATACAAACGGCTCAAAAGGTTATTTCCCTACAGAAGATCAGATTTGCCGTGGCGGATATGAAGTGACGATGTTTAAATATAATGGTGTTCAATGTCTGACAGATGATGCTGACTATCATCTGATAAAAGGAACGATTGAAAACATTGACAAATTAGAAAGATAAGGTGATTTTATGTTCAGAATGGGTCAGGAAGAAATAGATGCAGTAGCTCGTGTTATAAATTCCAAACAGCTTTTTAAATGCAACGATGCTCTCAAAGAAACAGAAACCTGTGAAAAAGAAATGCGTGAATTGTTTGGTATCGATCATGCGGTGCTTATGACCTCAGGTAAAGCTGCTTTGATTTCAGCTCTTATAGGTATGGGTATCGGCCCCGGTGATGAGGTTATCGTTCCTGCTTACACTTATATTGCGACTGCTATTGCAGTTGTTGCCACAGGCGCTATGCCTGTTATTGCCGAGGTTGATGAAACGCTGATGATTGACCCGGTTGATGTTGAGGCTAAAATCAATGAGCGCACAAAGGCAATTATTCCGGTTCATATGATGGGATATCCTTGTGATATGGATGCAATTATGAAGATTGCGAAGAAGTATAATCTTTTTGTTCTTGAAGATGCCTGTCAGGCAAACGGAGCCAGATTTCATGGTCAGCGTCTTGGTACAATCGGTGATGCAGGTGCATTGAGTTTCAACTATTTTAAAATAATCAGCGCAGGTGAGGGCGGAGCGCTTCTTACAGATAATAAAGAGATTTTTGAAAAAGCACTTATTTATCATGACAGCAGCGCCGTAGCTTATTTTGGTGATCAGATGAGAGATTTTTCAACTGAGCCTTTCTGCGGATCTGAATTTCGTGTTGGTGAAATTACGTCTGCTATTCTTCGTCAGCAGTTTAAAAAGCTTGACGGCATTGTAGCTGATCTCAAAAAGAATAAAGCGATTCTTAAAGAGGCTTTGGGCGAAGGTTTTGATTACACCCCTTGTAATGATGAGGATGGTGACAGTGCGATTGCGATTACATTCCGTTTTAAGACAGAAGAAGAGTGTAAGCGTTTTGCTGAAAAAACAGGCGCAACAATTCCCGGTTTTACAGGCAAACATGTTTATAATGACTGGAAACCCATTCTCGAAAAACGAGGTGCAGCCAATCCTCTTATGGATCCGTTCAAGTGGGAGTGCAACAAAAATGTAAGCTATAGCCCTGATATGTGCGCAAAAAGTCTTGAGATTCCCAAACCCAGTGCTCATATTTTTATG
>JAZRME010000058.1:0-3549 GCA_045647325.1 Acutalibacteraceae bacterium
AGTGAGTCTCTCTGTTGTAACGGGAGAATAAGTGAAAGCAAATGCGTTATAAGTCATATAAGCTATGACGGTTACGCTTAATATTATGGCAACAATTTTTGTCCACGGATATTTTTGTGTCAATCTTATTCCTCCTTTAAAAAGTTGTTGATAATTTCAAATGCATATTGATTCATAGCCTGAGGGCTGTCATAATCATCAATAAAAAGATGAATTGCGTTTTCGTTACGCCTGAACCAGGTGAGCTGACGCTTGGCATAACGGCGGGTGCCTTGTTTAAGAGAATCAAGAGCTTCCTGCAAAGTTTTTTCACCGTTAAAATACGGGTCAAGCTCTTTATAACCGATTGCCTGAGCCGAAGTGATACCTTTGGTTTTTAAAAATTGTTGAGCTTCGGCAATAAGACCGTCATCAACCATTTTATCAACACGGAGATTGATTCGGTCGTATAAAATATCTCTGTCATGAGCGTCAAGGCACAGATAACAGACTCTGTAAGGGCTCTCGTTGAGCTTTGAGCGACGGTTTTGCTCTGTGACGGTGATACCTGATGTGTACCACAATTCAAGAGCTCTTACGATTCTTTTGGTGTTTATTTCTTTGAGGTTTTCAACATATTGAGGGTCAATGTTTTTTAACTCATCAATGAGAGATTCTATGCCCTCTGCGTTGGCCCGGTCTGTGAGCTTTTGTCTTAATTCAAGATCGACCTCTGAATCAACAAGCTCAATATTCTGTATAAGATTATCGATATAAAGTCCTGTTCCGCCGACAATGACAGGGAGCTTGTCTCTTGAAACAATGTCTTTGATTTTTTCTTGCGCAAGGTTTTTAAACTGAGCAACAGAAAACCTTTCTTCAGGGTCAATTATATCAATCAGATGGTGGGGGATTCCGTCGGTTTCTTCTTTGGTAGGCTTTGCTGTGGCAATATCCATACCCTTATATATCTGCATTGAGTCAGCAGATATAACCTCACCGTTGAACTTTTTGCTCACAGCAATACCAAGACTTGTTTTGCCTGAGGCTGTAGGTCCGGCAACGACTATAACAGGTATTTTTTTCATATTGCCGTACCTCCGTTAAATTCTGCCGAAATTCTTTTCTATTTCTTTTTTGCTCATTTCAATAATAACAGGTCTGCCGTGAGGGCAATATCTTATGTCGGGCAAAGATAAAAGCTGCTCAACAAACTTCTGCTGCTCGTAAGGGGTGGTTTTGTCACCGGCTTTGATTGCAGCTCTGCAGGCAGTTGAGTGATAAATCCAATCAAGCTTTTCGGGAATAAGCTCTTTTTTGTTATCAGCAAGATATCCTGCGAGTTCAATCACAACAGGCTCAATATCACCGCTTTGAATATAGGTGGGACATTCTGTTACAATAACCATGCCCTGACCAAAGTCTTCAATAACATAACCTGCTTTTGAAAGAAGCTCTGTGTTTTCAAGTAATGCGTTGTATTCTTCTTTGCTCAATGTAACGGTCACGGGAGCAAGAAGCATCTGACTGTCAACATTATCCTGCTCTTTTTTCAGAGAGTTAAAAATCATTCTCTCGTGAGCAGCGTGTTTGTCGATGATTAACATCTTGTCGCCCTGTTCGACGAGAATGTATGTTTTAAAAGCTTCACCAATCACCCTGAACGGTTCAACAAAAGTTGTCGGTTCCGCCTCGGGAGTTTTATCGGAAGTGTTGAGGCTCTGAACGTCAGCCACTGTGACAGGTTCAGCTTTTTGCTCAACAGGGGTTTCAGTAATCAAAGGTAATTCAACAGTATCTTCAGCAACTCTGACTTCACTGATTGTCGGGTTGTTAAGAAGTAAATCGTCGTCAGACTGAATATTTTCATTTTCTTTTTCGCTGCTTTCAACTTTGAATACATTTTCGGAAAAATGTTTGTGTAACTCTTTGAGCCCGGCTTCTTTAGAGTCGGTGTTGATTTTTTCAGCAGGGGAGAGCTTTGTTGCACGGAACTCTGTTTTTTTGACTTTAACAATATCAGGCTCAGACTTTTGTGAGTCAAGTCTGAAAAAAGTCTGCTCCGCCTTAGGTGGCTGAGGCAACTGTTGAGAATTGACTTTAAACTGAAGCTTTGACTCAAAGCTGACCTGAGGGCGGGAATCGTTGCTCTCAAGAGAAAGTTTTGCGCAATAATAAACTGCATCAAATATTTTCTTTTCATCAGCAAAACGCACTTCAGTTTTAGCAGGGTGAACATTAACATCAACTGCCATTGGGGGAATTGTTATATTCAGCACGCAGGCAGGGAACTTGCCCACCATGATAGCGTTTTTGTATGCTTGTTCAAGAGCTGCCATAGCTGTTCTTGTTTTTATAAGTCTTCCGTTAAGGAAGAAAAACTGCATTGTACGGTTGGCTCTTGCGTGAACAGGCTTTGAAATAAAACCGTCAACCTTAATGCCGTTAAGCTCATATTCACAGGGAATGAGCCCTTGCGAAAAATCTTTGCCGAAAATGGCGTGGATTGTGTTAGAGATTTTGTTATCACCGGGGGTTGAAAGAACCTCTTTGCCTTCACGGATAAATCTGACACATACCTCAGGGTGAGACAGAGCAATTCTGTCAACAACACCTGCCACAGCGTTAGCCTCAGTGACGTCTTTTTTGAGAAATTTCATTCTCGCAGGAGTGTTGAAAAACAAGTCTCTGACTACAATAGTTGTGCCTTTAGGGCAACCTGCGTCATCAAGTGATTTTTCTTGTGAACCTTCAATGCAATAACGGGTGCCGATGTCTTCATTTTCGGCTCTGGTGAGCATCTCAACTCTTGCAACAGCCGCAACTGAAGCAAGTGCTTCACCACGAAAGCCGAGAGTGAGAATAGAATCAAGATCATCTGCTGATGATATTTTGCTGGTTGCGTGACTGATAAAAGCTTTTTTGATATTGTTTCTGTCAATTCCGCAACCGTTATCGGTGATTCTTATATAGGTGATACCGCCCCTGCGAATTTCAACGGTTATATGTGTTGCTCCTGCGTCAATAGAGTTTTCCATAAGTTCTTTCACAACAGAAGCAGGTCTTTCAACCACTTCACCTGCAGCAATAAGCTCGGCAACGTGTTGGCTGAGTATATTAATTTCGGGCACGGATCTCACCTTCTTTTATAAAATTATATTTCTTTAGATTTTTTTACTATGTCATAAAGCTTTTGCATCGCTTCAATGGGGGTAAGGGTGTTGACATCGATTTTTTTGATTTCTTCAATCAGCTCGGTTTCTACTTTATTTGAAAAAGAGAGCTGCAAGATGTCATCCTGCTCAACGGGAGCAGAGGGAGCGTCACTCATATGAACGGTAACACCTGTTGCTTCAAGCTCTTTGAGAATTTCTCTGGCTCTTGTAACAACGTTATTGGGAACCCCTGCAAGTTTGGCAACCTCAATACCATAACTTCCGTCAGCTCCGCCGGGGATAATCCGTCTTAAAAATGTGATGTCATCGCCACGCTTTTTGACGGCGATATTATAATTGCGAATGCCGTCGAGCTTGGTTTCAAGCTCGGTGAGCTCGTGATAATGGGTTGCAA
>JAZRME010000059.1:0-4268 GCA_045647325.1 Acutalibacteraceae bacterium
GGTTTCAACGGGCGTTATGACCCTTGATGAAAATGCTCTTGCAGTGTCAGATGTCACAGGTGAGGGTCTTGTGAATGCTGCTGATGCGCTTAGTATTTTACAGTATTCTTCAGGTCTTATCGATAAATTCCTTGTTCAGAATAAGGAAGAAGAAAAAGTTCCTTCAACAACACAAGAAATTCTCGACTGCTACAAACAGATTGCAGCTGATAACAGCGAAATCACTACAGCCCAGAGTTTTGCTCTTGTTGAGGCTGAGTTGGTGGGCAAACCTCTTCTCAGCGGAGCTCTCAAGGCATTAGGAAAGGTGCTTATTGATGCTAACTCTGTTGATGTCAACGGATTCCCGGGCGATGTCAATAAAATCACCGTTGATGATATTGAATCAGCGACTTATGTTGAAAATAATGACGGAACAAAAACAATAACCCTTAAAGCTAAATCACAGACCGATGATATCAACGGCTCCAAATATGAGGGCCCTGTAGGAAGAACAATCGGTGTTGTCGGTGATATTCCTCAGGTGCTTGTTGACACCGGCGCTGATGATTTTGTTAATATTGATAACACAACAGCCGAGCTTGTTTATGACGATGCGGTTGTTACTGTTACAGTTGATGAAAACAACAAGCTTGTAAAAGGCGAGTGCTCATGGATATACACCGTTAAAGGTGACATTGATCATGTTGATATCAACTATGGCGCAGTTAATTTTAAAGACGGTTCAATTAACGCTGAGGTTGATTATATACTTGCTTATTAAAACTCAATAAATCAGACAACTTGCGAGGATGCTTTCTTCGCAGGTTGTTTTTTTATATAAAAAAGCAGAGAGCCGAAGCTCTCTGCTGAATTGAATATTCTTTTGTGTTTGTCAGATTATTTCCACTCGAACCATACTGATGTGCCGGTAACTCTGTAGTTAACGCCTTTTTCGAAGTAGAAGGGTCTTGTTTCACCGTCATAGTTCTGGAAGATGTGATCAACGCCTTCAAGACCTTCAATAAATGCATTCATAAGACCAACGTCTGTGAAGTTGATTGTGTTTTCAACTCTCATCTGGGGGATTGTGGTTTCGGGGCTGTACTGAACAGCGGGAGCGAAGCCTGTGAGCCACCATGTCTTTGAGTAACGGCTGAAGGAGCTGAGACCATAGTGGAATTTACAGCTCATTTCCTGATGATATTCTTCAGAAACAACGTTGTAAGTTGTCTGGTTTTCAGGAGTGTCGCCGGGACGGTTGTAGAAACCTGTTTCACAACCTGCAAGAACGAGACCGTAATAGCCTTTCCAAAGCTGAACCATCCACTGCAATCCTGCGTAGTTAAACTTAATACGGATTGTATCAAGGGGCATAAATGCGATAACTGCAAGACGGTCATAAAGCTCGGTGTAACCAACTGTTCTCTGCCAACCTGCGCCTGTAGCATAAAATACGCTGTATTTTGCGTCATAAGCGAAACCTACAAGACCAAGACCTGCGTTATCGATAACGCAACCTGTGTAGGGGTCATAAGTGATGTTACCTGCGATAGTCTGAAGGTTGTAGTCAGTTCTGGGGAAAGAGCTGATCTTACCTGTTGAATAATAAAGAACATAAAGAGCGTCGGTTGAGTTAACTTCACCGTTTTTGTCAACGTCAGAAGCAGTTCTGCGAACAACGTCTGTCATTTCATAGTTGCTTGAAGCGTGGTAAATAATTCTGAGCGCATCAGCTGAGTTGATGATTGCGTCACCGTCAGCATCACCTGCAACATAAGATGCGTTGCTGGGGAGCTTCTCTTCAGCTGAAACATTCATACCTGCGATTGAAAAAATAAGCACAACAGTCATTGCTGCGGCTAAAATTCTTTTTAATGTGGTCATTTTATATCATCCTCCCAAAATTATACAAGTTCTGCCTGGAAATACTTAACTTTGCCAACAGATTTCTGAAGAATTGCAAGTGCATCAGATGAGTTAACCTGTTTGTCACCTGTAACGTTGGCGTATTTGTATTTCGTAACATTGAATTTAACAAGACTTACTGAATATTGAAGCACACTCAGAGCGTCCTGCGAGTTGATTTTGCCGTCATTATCAATGTCGCCGTAACCTCTGATAACAATGTCAAACTCAACTGTTGCCTGACCGTCAACCGTGGCCTTTATTTTATTGGTGCCTAAAGTTGCTGTGGCAGGCGTTGTTATTTTAAAACGATTCGGTTCTGAGGAGTAAGCAACCTCTTCGCTGGTTCCGTTGCTGTAAGTGATTTTAACTTTAAGGCCGCTGAAATCATAAACAGGAACGATTTTGTCAGCAGAGTAGGACCAATCGGTTTTAAAATCATAATTTAATTTGCCGGGTTTTGACTTCAAGGTTGATCCGCTGATTTTTTCAAGTACAAACTTAACTTCAAACGGAACACTCTTGCCAAAATAAGTAAGTTCAAATTCGTTGACGCCTAATTCAAAGTTTTCAACATCACCGGGAACAATCCAGTCGATACCGCCGTCTTCATAGTTGACAATAGCGGTGGAGTTGTCGGTGTAGGTGAGTTTGATGGCTGCGCCTTCGGGTGAGTATGTTTTTAAAGCTATGTTACCTAATGCGTCATAGTCCCAGTCAGCGCCATGAACGAGCTCTGTTTTAGCGGGAGCTTTTGAAAGCTCGATTTTTTTTATAGCTACAAGTGTAAGCTCACTCTCAACAAAAACACCGTCAAAATCATCAAGATAAATCTTAACTTTGTTTTTACCGGTTTTCCAACTTCCGTCAGATGGTTCGGCCATCATATTTCCGCCCCAGGGGAAAACATGATAAGAAATGTTGTTGCCGTTATATTTCACGACGGTTCCTGTCAGGTCAAAATCAGACTTCGGCGAAATAGCTGAGCCTGAATACACCCAATCTGTTCCTTCATAAAATACGGGGTTATCAGGTGGCGAAACCAACTCAGCTGAAGAAGCTGAAGCAGGAATAAGCAAAGATGTTAATAACACAATCAGGCAAAGAGAAAAGCTGATTGCTTTTTTCATATAAATTATCCTCCTCTCCGATACTTTATATGATTATACACTATCAATTTTTATATGTCAATAAACAAAGCGTAAAATTGAGCACAATAAAATGTATATATAATAAGGCGCTCTGAAAACAAAAAAATTAAAATTTTTAAAATTTCTATTGATTTTTTGCTTTTTATCTGTTATTATGTCTGTGTCACTAAAACGATAAAATTAATTAGGAGATGACTAGAAATGAAAAAGACAGCTAAAATTCTTTCTATCGTGCTCGCAATTTCAATGGTAATCGGTGTTACTGTTGCTCTTGTTTTCTCAGCATTTGCAGTAGAAGCTCCTACTCTCGAAGTTGAGCAGGTTAGCAAGAATGGTAATGTACTTGTAGTTAACGTTAACCTTACAGAGGGTTCATTCAACAGCCTTGACCTTGTTTTTGATATGAAAGGTCTTGAGTGCACAAGCATTGAGCAGGGCGCTGGCGCTACTGGCGCAATGTTCATGTCAAACGTTGCTCCTGCAGCAGGTTTGAGCAACATCTCAATGATCACTATGAGCACTCTTTCAGCAGGCACAATCGCTAAAGTAACTCTTAAAGTTACTGATGAAGCTGATTACTCATTCTCAGTTAAGGCTACATCATGCACAGTTACTGACAGCAGCTCAGGTTCTGTAGAAAATGTTGAAGTTAAACCCGCTATCAAGGGTGAAGTTGTTCCCACAACTGTAACAACAGAGTCAACTACTGAATCAACAACTGAGTCAACAACTGAATCAACTACTGAATCAACTACTGAATCAACAACAGAGTCAACAACTGAAACAACAGTTGAAGACACAACAGTTGAAGATACAACAGTTCCCGATCCTGAACCTGTTCTCGGTTCTTATGAAAACCCCTACCTTCTCAATGTAAGCGAAGGCTTCCCTGTAATGCCTATTGCAGTAACAGTTAAGCCTCAGGAATCTGCTTATGTTAAGGTAAGCGATATTAATAACTCTGTAGTATCAGCTGGTGCAACCGGTGCGAACTACATGCTCAATTACCTCCGCTTCACATATCTGCCTGAAGGCGTAGATAACGAAGCTTCCTTCACAATGATTCCTGAAGCAGGAATGGACATCTTTAGTGTATACAACACATCTGAAACAGAAGATGTAACAGTATATCTCAAGCTCTCTGCTGGTCAGGCTGTTGAACAGGAAGAGGGTACAATTGATAATCCTAAATTTGTAGAGTTCCAGAAGAACTGGATGGGCATCTTTGGT
>JAZRME010000060.1:0-18418 GCA_045647325.1 Acutalibacteraceae bacterium
TGATTATATGCTCATCGTGGTTGAGAATCCACACACCGTCTTCGGTCTGGTGAATGTCAAATTCAACATATTTATATCCCTTTTCACCTGCTAACTCAATGGCAGGGATTGTGTTTTCGGGTGCAAGAGCCGAAAGACCACGGTGCGCAGTGAGTGTAATATCCGGTGCGTCTGTAAATTCGCTGAGGTTAACTGTTTCTTTGGCTGCAGTGCGATAGTATCTGAAATAAAGATATGTGCATGTACCGCCTATTAAAATAATAACGCTGAGCAAAACAGCCAAAAGCTTTTTTGTTTTATTTTTCATAAAAATCTCCTTACTTTGTTTTTGTTAAAATTGTAACCCTTTAATGTCTTTCGGTCAATAGCAAACAAAAATTTTAATCATATTTTCTGCTTGAATGCCGTTTTTAGCTCTTTTTACAAATGAAAATCAAGGGTAATTTGTATAATTTATCTATAAAAATCTTAAAAATAGTTAAAAATAAAAGAATATTTTGGCAAAAGATACAAAAATCAATCAATTTATTTTAGTAAATAACAGTTGTAATTTGTGATTTTTTAGTATAAAATAATATCAGATTTATAGCAGGAGGTCATTTTATGAACTATAAGCTTACTAAAAAGCAGGCGAAAGACCTTATTGAAGGCAAACTTTCCCACTATTTTGGTGTAACAGCTGAAGAAGCAGGTTATGAACACTATTATAAGGCAGTTGCCCTGATTGTACGTGAGATGATGATGCAGGGCAGAAAGAATTTTTATGAAGAACATAAAAAGTCCGATTCCAAAAAGGTTTATTATCTTTGTATGGAATTTTTGATGGGTCGTTCTCTTAAGAATAACCTTTATAACCTTAATCTTACAAATACCTTTGAGTCAGCTTTGAAGGATTTTGGTATTAAGCTTGAAAAACTCTATGACTGTGAGCCTGATGCCGGTCTCGGTAACGGTGGTCTCGGCCGTCTTGCTGCTTGTTATCTTGACGGTCTTGCAACCGACAATTATTACGCAACAGGCTACTCAATTATGTATGAATACGGCATCTTCCGTCAGAAACTTGTTGACGGTTGGCAGACAGAGCTTCCTGACTTCTGGCTTCCCGGTGGCGAAAGTTGGCTTGTTGCCCGTGAAGATGAGGCTGTTGATATCAGTTTTGAGGGCTGGATTGAGGATCATTGGGATCAGGCGTATCACTCTGTAACAATCCACGACAATAAAATTGTAAAAGCTATCCCTCATGATATGTATGTTGCCGGTAAAGACGGCAAGGGCGTCAGCGTTCTTCGTTTGTGGAGTGCAAAAGCCCCCGGCCTTGATATGGATATGTTTAATCAGGGCGACTATATGAGAGCTATGGAGCAGAACGCTATGGCTGAAGTTATCAGCAAGGTGCTTTATCCTGCCGATAACCATTCTGAAGGTAAGAGCCTTCGTCTTCGTCAGCAGTATTTCCTTGTTTCTGCTTCAATTCAGGATATTGTCAATAACCATCTCCGTCATCACGGAACACTTGAAAACTTTGCTCAGAAAACTGCAATTCATATCAATGACACTCATCCCACACTTGCTATTCCTGAGCTTATGCGCATTTTCCTTGATGAATGCGGTTACAAGTGGGACGATGCGTGGGACATTGTAACAAAAACAGTTGCCTACACCAACCACACTGTTATGGCTGAGGCTCTTGAATGTTGGCCTGAAGATTTATACAGACGTCTTCTTCCGAGAATTTATGAAATCACCAAAGAGATTGATAACCGTTTCCGTAGCTTTATCTGGAACGCAACAGGCGATGCAGGTAAGGTTGAGAGAATGGCAATCATTTCAAACGGTGTTATCAGAATGGCTAACCTCTGTGTTGCAGGTAGCCACAGTGTCAACGGTGTTTCTGCTCTTCATTCACAGATTCTTAAAGACAGTGTTTTCAATGATTTCTATACAGTAACACCTGATAAGTTTAAAAATGTTACAAACGGTATTGCTCACAGACGTTGGCTTTGTCAGTCAAACCCCGAGCTTACAAGTTACCTCACTGAGCTTATCGGCGGCGATTTTGTTTATGACGCTTCAACACTTTCAAAGCTTGTTGATTTTGCAGATGACAAAAAGGTTCTTGATAAACTTGCCGAAATCAAGCTCAACAATAAAAAAGAGTTTGCAAAGCTTGTTAAAAAGACAAACGGTGTTGACCTTGATCCTAATTCAATTTTTGATGTTCAGGTTAAGCGTTTGCATGAGTATAAGCGTCAGCACCTCAATGCTTTCCATATTGTTTCAAAATATCTTGCAATCAAAGAAAACCCTGACGGAGATTTTGTTCCTCACACATATATCTTTGCTGCAAAAGCTGCCTCAGGCTACTTTATGGCAAAGAAAATCATCAGCTTTATCTGCGCATTGGCAGACCTGATCAACAATGACCCCGATATGCGAGGTAGACTCAAGGTGGTTTATCTTGAAGATTACAACGTTACCCTTGCCGAAAAGCTTATGCCTGCAGCAGACATCAGTGAGCAGATCTCACTTTCAGGCACAGAGGCAAGCGGCACCGGTAATATGAAGCTTATGATCAACGGCGCAATCACTCTCGGCACAATGGACGGCGCAAATGTTGAAATCCACGAGGCTGTCGGCGATGATAATATTATGATTTTTGGTATGAGCACTCCTGAGGTAAACAACCTTAAGCGTGACGGATACACACCGATGAATTATTATCAGAGCAGCCCCGAGCTTAAAAAGGTGATTGACTTTATCAACGCAGGTATCAACGGCAAAACCTTCCCTGAAATCGGCGGAACAATCACTCACCATGACCCGTATATGGTTCTTGCTGACTTTGCCGATTACAAACGTGCTCAGGCTGAGGCTGAAAAGCTCTTTAACGATAAAGATAAGTGGAATAAAATGATGCTTATGAATATTGCAGGAGCAGGTCGTTTTGCTGCTGACAGGGCAGTTAATGAATACGCTGAGAATATCTGGCACACACAACCTGTAAAATTCAGCGAAACAACCAAGAAAAAGAAATAAATTTCTAACCCTCCCACAAGGAGGGTTTTTCTTTTTTCTATTGCTTTATTCTTATAAAATTGATAAAATTAAGATACTATGTTTTAGTAGGTGATTTAATGAAAGCAAAAATTACTCTTGCAAAAGAATTCAGAATCGGAGAAATCGACAAACGAATTTACGGTTCTTTTATTGAACATCTGGGAAGAGCTGTTTATGGCGGAATTTATGAACCCGGCCATCCTACAGCTGATGAGAACGGTTTAAGAAAAGATGTTATAGATCTTGTTAAAAAACTTAATGTTCCGATTGTGCGTTATCCGGGCGGTAACTTTGTTTCGGGTTATAATTGGGAAGATGGTGTCGGCCCTGTTGAAAAGCGTCCACGTCGCCTTGACCTTGCCTGGGGAACAACTGAACCGAACGAATTCGGAACAAATGAGTTTCTTGATTGGTGTAAAAAAGCTGATACAGAATGTATGATGGCTGTCAATCTTGGTACAAGAGGTCCTGAAGAGGCAAGAAACCTTGTTGAATATTGCAACCATCCCGGCGGAACTTATTGGTCTGATCTGAGAAAGAGCCATGGCGTTGAGAACCCTCACAACATCAAATTGTGGTGCCTCGGTAACGAAATGGACGGTGGTTGGCAGATGGGCGCCAAAACTGCTGTTGAATACGGCAGAACAGCCCTTGAAGCATCAAAGCTTATGAAATGGACTTCACCTGATATTGAAACTGTTCTTTGCGGTTCATCAGGCAGAGGAATGAGAACATTCGGTGAGTGGGAAGCCCAGAGCCTTGATATAGCCTATGACAGCGTTGATTATGTTTCACTTCATCAGTATTACGGCAACCAGTGTGATGACATTCAGTCATTCCTCGGTAAAACAATGGAGCTTGAAGATTTCATTTATTCCGTAATCTGTACCCTTGACTATGTTAAAGGCAAAAAACGCTCAAAGAAAACAATCAATCTTTCATTTGATGAGTGGAATGTATGGTATCATTCACACAATGACCCGTTTGATAAATGGAGCGTTGCACCGCCTCTTCTTGAGGATATATATAATTTTGAGGATGCACTTCTTGTGGGCTCAATGCTCATCACTCTTCTTCGTCATTGTGACAGAATTAAAATCGCATGTCTTGCTCAGCTTGTTAATGTTATTGCTCCCATTTTCACCAAAACAGGCGGCGGAGTGTTTGAACAGACAATTTTCTTCCCCTTTATGCATCTTTCAAACTACGGCCGGGGCAGTGCACTTCTTCCTCTTATTGACTGTCCTAAATATGATTGCAAAGAGTTCACAGATGTTCCTTATCTTGAAGCGATTGCAACTTATGATGAAGAAAAAGAAGAAATGGCAATTTTCTGCGTCAACAAGAGCCTTGATGAAAGAGCAGTGCTTGATGTCAATCTTCTTGATTTTGACGGCTACAAGCCTGTTGAGTTTATTTCAATGGACGGTTACGATAAAAAGGCTGAAAATACTTTTGATGCAGTAACAGTTAAACCTCACAATAATCCTGTTCCCGAGATGGATGGCTCAAAGCTTACAGCAGAGCTTAAACCATTGAGCTGGAATGTAATCAGACTTAAGAAATAATAAATAATCGAAGCGTAGCTCTTGCCCGGTCAGGAGCTACGCTTTTGCGTTTTTTGTACGTGTTGTATTTTTTATATTTTTATGGTAAAATAATACTATTAATAATTTTGCACATTTCGGAGGTCTTTATGACGATTTATGAAATTGCCGATGGTGTAAGGCTTGTAAGTATTAAAACAGATAAATTTAAAACAAGCCGTATCAACTTCACTATGGCAACCCCTCTTGAAGGAAATATTTCTGCAAAGGCGATTCTTCCTTATCTGCTTCATCGCAGGTGCGCTCAATATCCTGATTTCACGGCTTTCAACGGTGTTCTTGATGAGCTTTACGGTGCTGTTGTGTCAGCGTCTGTTGTCAAGCTTGGTGAAAATCTGCTTTTATCAATAAATATGACAGCTGTTGATGACCGTTTTGCTTTGAACGGTGACAAAGTTACAGATGAATGTGTTGAGCTTCTGACAAAGCTTGTTTTTGAGCCTCTTGTTAAAGACGGGGCTTTTCCTGATGATATTGTTGAGGAAGAGAAGCGACTTCTTACAGAAAAGCTTGAAGCTGAGCAGAATGACAAGCGCCATTACGCTTTTGACCGTTGTGAACAGATTATGTTTGCCAACGAGGTTTACGGAAAAAACCGATTGGGCTCAGTTGAAGAAATAGCCGCTCTTACAGGCAAAGATATTTATCTTCAATGGCTCGATTTGCTTAAAAGCGCAAAAATGCAGCTGACTATGGTTGGCAGCAGTGAGCCTGATATGGTCAGAGATATTCTTATTAAAAAATTTGCTGAAATTGACAGAGCTCCCGTTGTGAGAGAAACTGAATTTTTTGCAGGTTTGCCCAAGCCCAACTATGTTTGTGAAACTCTGCCTGTTAAACAGGGTGAGCTAGTTATGGGCTTCAGAGTGGGTATGAGAAATGAAGATGATAATACTTATCCGATGAAAGTTGCTGTTGATATTTTTGGCGGCGGAACTTACTCTAAACTTTTCAGCGTAGTGAGAGAAAAAATGAGCCTTTGTTACTATTGCTCTGCGAGTCTTTTTGCTCAGAAGGGCGTTATGATGGTGCAAAGCGGAATAGAAAATGAAAACGAAGAAAAAGCAAAAAATGAAATTCTTAATCAGCTCAAAGAAGTAGCTGAGGGCAATTTTTCAAATGAAACATTTTCTTCATCAATTAAGAGCATCTGCGACGGCAGACTCAGCGTTAATGATATTCCCGAAAGTCTTTGCAGCTGGTACACAGCGCAGATTCTCAGAGACAAATTGATTTCACCTGAAGAGCAGATTGAAAAATTCAAAATGGTTGACAAAGCTCAGGTTGTAAGAGCAGCTAAAACAATTATGCTCGATACAGTTTATATGCTCAAAGGCAACGGGGAGGGGGATGACGATGAAAATTAAAGAGGTATATAATCAACGCCTTGATGAAATGTATTATGATATTTCTCATTCATCAGGGCTTAAAATTCTCGTTATGCCCAAAAGCGGATATTCGGGTGCTTACGGAATTTTTATGACAAAATACGGCTCTATTGACACTCAGATTCCCCAGCCTGACGGTTCATATAAAACAATTCCTGAGGGAACTGCTCACTTTCTTGAACACAAGCTTTTTGAAAGTGAAGATCTTGATGCGTTTGAGCGTTTCGCTAAAACCGGTGCATCTGCAAACGCTTACACAAGCTTTGACAGAACAGGCTACCTCTTTTCCTGCTCAGGTAATTTCAGACAAAATCTTGAAATTCTTCTTGATTTTGTTCAGCATCCTTATTTCACTCAGCAGACTGTTGAAAAAGAGCAAGGTATTATCGGTCAGGAGATTATGATGTATAAAGATGTTCCCGATTGGGAAATTATGTTTAACCTTTTCAGAGCGATGTATCATAATCATCCGTTGAGAACAGATATTGCAGGTACCTGCGAGTCAATCGCCGAAATCACAGCTGATATGCTTTATGATTGTTACAACAGTTTTTATAATCTCGGCAATATGGTTCTCGCAATTGCAGGTAATGTAAGCGTTGACGATGTTATTGAGGTTGCCGACAGAGTGATTGATAAAAAATCAGACGGCAAAATGATTGAAAGAAAGATTTTTGATGAGCCCGACGAGGTTGTAGCTCATTATACAGAAGAAAAACTTTCTGTTTCAGCGCCTCAGTTTATGCTCGGTTTTAAAGAGAATTATCCCGAACCGGCTCAACCGACAAAGCGTGAGCTTGGTGTGGATATGATTCTTGATATTATTGCGAGTCCGTCATCACAGCTTTATAAAAGATTGCTTGATAAAAAGCTGATTAACACAACCTTTTCTTATGAATATTTTACAGGTTTTGGTTACAGCGCCGTTCTTTTTGGCGGTGAAAGTGCCGACCCGAAAGCTGTAGAGACTGAAATAAAGGCAGAGATTGAAAAATTCAGACAAAACGGCATCAGCGAAAAAGAGTTTGAGCGCACCCGTAAAAAGCTTTACGGCAGAATGATTATGGGCCTCAATGATGTTGAAGAACTTGCTAACAATATGGCTGTTTCTTATTTCTGGGGTGAGGATGTTTTCACTGATTTTGAAGAATATGAAAAAATCACATCATCTTATCTCAATGAACTGATTAAAGAAATTATGCTTGATGAGCGCAGCGTTCTTTCTGTGATTTTACCGGAGGAGGAATGATAAAATGGATTCAGCAGTTGTTTATTTTACAGGAATTGACCGTGGCTTTACCGTGTCATCAATTCTCGCTCAGTTCAATCTCTTCGGTAACGATATTACAATCCGTTGGTATGGCGCTATAATAGCTTTTGGTTTTTTACTTGCTGTTCTTTTTGGTGGCAGAACGGCATATAAATGGAAAATGAGCCTTGATAAAATGATTGATGTGCTTATTTATTCAACAATTTTTGCCATAATCGGAGCAAGACTTTATTATTGCGCTTTTGAGTGGGACAGATATAAAGATAACCCTCTTGAGGTTTTTGCTATCTGGAATGGCGGCCTTGCTATTTACGGAGGAATTATCGGAGGAATTGCAGCAGCGTTTGTTGTTTGCAAAATCAGAAAGCTGAATTTTTACAACCTGTTGGATATGGCAGGTATGAGTCTTCTTATCGGTCAGGGCATCGGCAGATGGGGCAATTTCGCCAATCAGGAAGCTTTTGGCACCAACACCGATTTGCCTTGGGGAATGTGGAGCAAAAAGACAGCCCTTTATATTATGGATAATCAGGATATTTTTGATCAGAAAGGCATTGTGATGGATCCTGATCTGCCTGTTCACCCAACATTTTTATATGAGTCAATCTGGTGTATCCTCGGCTTTTTTGTGCTTTTGTTTGTTACCAAAAAATTAAGAATTTTCAGCGGACAGACCTTCCTTTGCTACGGCATCTGGTATGGCGCAGGACGAACTGTTATTGAAGGCTTCAGAACCGACAGCCTTTATATAGGTGACACAACATTAAGAGTGTCACAGGCGCTGAGTCTTGCTATTGTTGCGGTTTGTCTTGTTGCTCTTATCGTTTTAACTGTTAAATACAAAAAACATCCCCAACCTATTGATGGCATAGATTTCTTTATGGAAGAAAAGCTTAAAAAAGAAGCGCTTGAAAAAATGCAGGAATCTGAAACTGAAGTTAAAGAAAACGGAGTTGATAAAAATGAAGAAAAGACTTTATAGAAATATTGATGATAAAAAACTTTGCGGAGTCTGTAGCGGTATCGCTGATTATTTCAATATCGACCCTACAATTGTGAGGCTTATTTATGCATTGTTGTCTTTGTTTACAACAGGTTTTCCGGGCATAATTCTTTATATAATTCTTGCTTTTATTATGCCTGAGGGTCATTCAACCGACTCTGATAACAACAATTTTGAATAAATGTAAAATTTAACCTTGCAAAGTGTTAAATAAAGTGTTATAATTCTTTCGAATTTTTAGAAGGGGTTTGGTAATTATGAATTGTATTTTCAAAAAAACCATGTCATTGGTTTTAATGATTGTAATGCTTTTTAGCGTAGCAGCTACACCGGCTCATGCCGGTTGGATGAGTGAACTCGTTCACGATCAGCAGGATTTTGATGAAGGCTATACTCCGACAACAACTCAGCAGTTTATCACTTTGTGTGATGATCTTAATGATGCAATCGAGAGTATGCTCGGCGTAAGACTTATTCCTGAAGAAAAGATACAGGTTACTGTTGACGGCTTTTTAGCTGATGTTTTTGCTGACATTAAAGAGGACAGCGGCGGTGTTCTTGATTGCGCTTTGATTGCACAGAACTTCCCCTCAATGACAGACAGCGCTAACAAAGTTAAAACAATCCTTCAGCTTGATATGGCTGTTGTAAGCCCTGCACTTGCTGAAATGTCAGGTGAGTTTGCAAGTAACGGAAATATGCTTGCAGCGTTTGCTGTAGGTTTTCTTAATGCATATCTTAAAACTATTGACAATATTGAGCTTTACTCAAAGCCTTATGAAGGTCACGAAGGTTCATTTGTGTTGTTTATGAAAGTTAATTATGCTGACGGTTCAAACGATGATTTTGATACCGGATTGGTTTATGACTCAATAAACGGCACTCTCAACAGCAAAGAGGGTAACGGCATGTTCGCTCTCGGCTTTGTGCTTGACACAAATAACAGCACTTTATACACAGCTGTTAACTCATGGCAAAGAAACTTCGGCTTTACTGTTCTTTATGATGTGTTTGTGTATATGACAGACTTCTTTGATTATGTTACTGTAAGAGTTCATTTTACTTATGATAACCGTGAGTGGATGGTTCAGCTCTGGAAGGGTAAATATTTTATCGCTCCCGGCAGTGAAATCGGTATATATACCCGTGATATCGGCTCAATCGGCACATTCTATAACTGTGCATCTGATGAAGATATGATGAATATGAGCATGAAGCTTTATCATAAAGATAATCTCATCCTTGAGCTCGGTCCTAAACGCCATTGGTGGCTCACAGGTTTCCAGCTTGCTCCTAAGGCTTATGTTCCTGCAAGTCTTACTCTTCACGGAACAATTGAGTTCCCCACAGAAGAGATGGCAAAGCTCTTTGTTGAAAACGCAAACGCAACAGGCGAGATCAAGGCAACCAATAACGGTGCTCTTGCTTCATTTGTTTGGTAATTTTAATTCGGATATGCAGTTTTGCATATCCGAATTTTGTTTATATCGTTTATTGAAAAAAAGGAATAAAAATGATATTATAGTACGAATTAAAAAATCAGGAGGGATATTATGTCTTTACTCAGAAAACCAATTTCAATTGTTATGGCTCTTGTTTTGCTTTTCACATCTGCCATAATCCCGTCATTTGCTTTAAACGGTAACCGTGATGAACTCTCTGATGATGAGCTTAATCTGAACGGTTACACACCTATGACAACTCAGCAGTTTATCACAATATGTGATGATATCAATGACGCTATTGAGTCTCTTTTAGGTGTTCGTCTCATTCCGGAAGAGAAACTTGCTGTTACAGTTTCAGGTCACATGAGCGATATTTTTGATGACCTTTATGAGGTAAGCGGTGGTGTGCTTGACTGCCATCTTATAGCTCAGAGTCTTCCTGAGTTGGCAACAAGTTCAGAAAAGGTAAAATCAATTTTTAAAATTGATATGGAAACACTTGAGCCTGTTCTCAGAGCTAAGTCTCAGGAACTTTTTGCTGAGGGCAGCACTCTCGCAGCAACAGTTGTGTTTATTATGAGAATATATCTCAAAAGCATAGTTTCTGCTGAGCTTTATTCTGTTCAGAATTCAGAAGATGCTGATATTTATGATATCTGTATCTCTCTTCAGTATCTTGACGGAAGTGAGGAGTCTGCTTTTACAGGTCTTCAGTATAATGCAAAAGAAAATATTCTTAACAACGTTGATGAAACAGGTATTCTCGGCTTCGGCTTCGCTCTTGATACTGAAAACTATGTGCTTACAACAGTTGTAAAATCATGGCAGAGATATATGGGCTTTACCCTTGCTTATGACCTTTTCTGCTACGCTACAAGCTTTCTTGATTATGAAACTGTAAGAATCAAGTTTAATTATGATAATAAAGAGTGGATGCTTCAGTTCTGGAAGGGTGGAAGATATCTTATCGTTCCCGGTGGTGAAATGGGAATTTATACCCGTGAAATCGGAGCACCCGGCACATTTTATAATTGCGCATCTGATGATGAAATGATGACAATGACTATGGAAATTTATCATCATGATGATCTTATTCTTCAGCGTGGTCCTATGAAGCATTGGTGGCTTACCGGCTTTAAATTCGGTCCTAAAACATACCTGCCCGACAACCTTACTATGAAGGGCACAGTTGAATTCCATTCTTTGGAAATGGCTGATCTTTTTGTTGAAGCTGCAGAAGCAACAGGCGAAGTTGAAACAACACAGAACGGTGTCAATGTAGCTTTTGTATGGTAAAAAATCAAGTTTAAAAAAATTGTTGACAAACTTGATTTATTGTGATATACTCATTCATACCGCATATTTCGGGCGTTGCTATGCAACATAAGTGATTTATCCGCCCCACAGTAGCGAGTCCATAATAAAGGAAGGTAAGAAAAATGTACGCAATCATTGTTACAGGCGGCAAGCAGTATAAGGTTGAAGCAGGTGAAACTGTTTATATCGAAAAGCTTGACGTTGAAGCAGGCGACGAAGTTGTTTTTGACAAAGTTGTTGCAGTTGGTAAAGATGACGGTATTGTTGTAGGTGCTCCTTATGTTGAGGGTGCAACTGTTACAGCAAAAGTAGAGAAAAACGGCAAAGCTAAGAAAGTTGTTGTTTTCACCTACAAAGCCAAGAAAAACGAGAAGCGTAAGAAGGGCCACAGACAGCCCTACACAAAGGTTGAAATTTCAGCTATCAACGCTTAATTTGGTATGATCAAAGCCAGATTTTTCAATCAGGGTGATTTGCTTACCGGGTTTGAGATTTCAGGTCATAGCGGTAGCGCTGAGCGTGGTGAAGATATTATCTGTGCAACAGTTTCTTCGGCAGCTTATCTGACCGTTAACACAATAACTGACGTTATATTGGTTAAGGCTGATATAAGACAACGAGACGGTTATATGTGTGTCAAAGTTCAACCTGTAAGTGAAACACAAGCGATTCTCAAAGGCTTACGACTGCATTTGATAAGCCTGTCTAAGGATTATCCTGAAAACATTAAAGTTATTAACATCAAACGGAGGTGCCATAATGCTTAAAATCAACATTCAGCTTTTTGCTCATAAAAAAGGTATGGGTTCAACCCGTAACGGCCGTGATTCTGAATCAAAGAGACTCGGCGTTAAGCGTGCTGACGGTCAGTTTGTTCTCGCTGGTAACATTCTTGTTAGACAGCGTGGTACACACATCCATCCCGGCAACAACGTTGGCAAAGGTTCTGACGATACTCTCTTCGCTCTTATCGACGGTAAAGTTAAATTTGAGCGTGTAGGTAAAGACCGCAAAAAGGTTAGCGTTTACGCAGTTGAGCAGTAATTGCAAAAAAAAAACAAAGCACCCAGATAACGGGTGCTTTTCTTTTTTTATCCCCGTCTGAATTGTTGCCGCAACAGACGGGGTATATCAAGCGGATATTTTGCTGTGAAGCAGATACGGTTATTTTAAAGGCTTTGCCGCCGTGTCTTATATCCGCATATCTTTAGTTTTTACTTCCCAATCCAATATATGCAACTATTCAGATTTTGACAAAAAAATGATTGCCTCACAGATGTAAGGCAATCATTTTTATATATCATTTTTAATTATATCTTCGTAACTTTCACCTTTTATAATCAGCCTTGCCTGACCGTCTTTAACCATAACCACGGGTGGGCGGGGAATTCTGTTATAGTTTGACGCCATTGAGTAATTATAAGCGCCTGTTGAAAGAACAGCAAGAATATCACCGGGTTCAACCTCGGGGAGGCTGACATTTTCCTGAAGAATGTCTCCGCTTTCGCAACATTTACCGGCAACAGTGGCTGTAAGAGCTTTGTTATCGTTGACCTTGTTGGCGCAAATAATTTCATAATCAGCCTGATAAAGAATATATCGGGGGTTATCTGCCATACCTCCGTCAACTGAAACAAAGTTTCTGATGTCAGGTATTTTTTTAACAGCACCAACGGTGTAAAGCGTGAGAGCTGTTGCGCCGACAATTGAACGACCCGGTTCAATATAAATAAACGGAACGGGCAATCCGTATTCATTGGCTTTAGCTGTTACAACTTTTGCAACATTATCCATATAATTTTCATAGGCTTCGGGATTATCACTTTCAAGATATCTGATTCCGAATCCTCCACCAAGATTAAGCTCGGTAATTGTTGCGCCTGTTTCTGCTCTGATGTCATTGATAAATTTCATCATAACTTCAGCGGCAAGTACAAACGGGTCAATGTCAAAAATTTGTGAGCCGATATGACAATGAACACCTTTGAGCTCAATATTTTTCATACCCAATGCAGTTTTAACGCCCTGCATAGCTTCGCCTGTTTCAAGAGCAAGACCGAATTTTGAATCAATCTGACCTGTTTTGACAAAGTCATGGGTATGAGCGTCAATGCCGGGCTTGATGCGGAACATAATGCCGACTTTTTTGCCTTTTTCACCGGCAATTTTATCAAGAGTTTCGAGCTCGGTAAGGTTGTCAACAATAATTCTGCCAACTCCTGCTTCAACAGCATCAACTAACTCAGCGTATTTTTTGTTGTTGCCGTGAAAACATATTTTTTCAGCAGGAAAACCGACACTCAGAGCTGTGAAAAGTTCACCGCCTGAAACAACATCTATGCCCATATTTTCATCGTTGACAATGCGATAAATCTCTTTGCAGCTGAAAGCCTTACTTGCATAAAGCACTCTGCCGTGGCCATTATAGTTTTTTTGAATTGAACCGGAAAATGCACGGCAGTTTTTACGGATTTCGTTTTCGTCATAGACGATAACAGGTGTGCCGTATTCCTGAACAAGTTCAACAGTGTCACAACCGCCTATTGTAAGGTGGTTTTTATTATTTATATTAAAACAGTCTGAAACAAACATAAATTAACCTCCTTTAACAGCGTCAGCGATCAATGCCCTGATTTCTTCTGCGCCTGTCCCTTTGGTGGCAGAGAAGGGGATTGTAACAACATCACCGAATTCTGCAAGTTCATTTCTGATATCTTCAAGCCGCTTGGCTGTTTCAGTTTTATTGAGTTTGTCGCTTTTTGTCATAACCACTATAAACGGATAGTTGTAATGCTTTAAAAAGCGCATCATTTCAATATCTTGCTCGGTTACGCTGTGGCGCATATCTGTCAGCTGAACAACGAGCTTTATATTTCTGCCTGAGCTGAAATAACTTTCCATAAGATCAGACCAACGACGCTTTTCGTCAAAAGAAACTTTGGCATATCCGTAGCCGGGCAGGTCAACCATTTTAACGCCGTCACAGTCAAAAAAGTTTATTGTTACGGTTTTGCCCGGAACAGAGCTGACTCGTGCAAGATTTTTTCTGTTAAAAATTTTGTTGAGCAGCGAAGACTTGCCTACATTTGAGCGACCGGCAAAGGCGATTTCAATATTATCAGATTTTGGCAATTGAGCCGAAACGCCAAAAGATGTTTCAAATTTAACATTATTAAAATTCATTCAATCCACCTGCTCTTATGGTAGTGTAAGTTTTTTCGTTTTTGATATTCAATGATGCTGCAGCAACAGCGCTTGGTTCTTCTTTGCAAAGTGCAGTGTCAAAAACTTCATTCAATTCACTGACGGGTACAAACTCAATAGCCGATTTAACAACCGGGTCTATTTCTGCAAGGTCAGGCACATTCTTTTTAGGAATTATAACTGTCTTGATGCCTGAACGATATGCAGCCATTGTTTTTTCTTTGAGTCCGCCTATCGGAAGCACTCTGCCTCTTAAAGAAATTTCACCTGTCATAGCAATCTTCTGGTTAACTGCTATTCCTGATAAAGCTGAAACAAGGGCAGTTGCCATTGTTACGCCTGCAGACGGGCCGTCTTTCGGAACAGCGCCCTCGGGGAAGTGAATGTGAATATCTTTTTCTTTATAAAATTTATTGTCAATATTGTATTTTTCTGAATTTGCTCTGATGAAGCTGATGGCAGCCATAGCTGACTCTTTCATAACATCACCGAGAGAGCCTGTCAGCTCAATTTTTCCGCTTCCGTCAAGAACAGCGACCTCAGCCTGAAGTAATTCGCCGCCAACAGATGTCCATGCAAGTCCGTTGACAACACCGATTGCCGATGCTTCATCAATAGTGTCGGGGGTGTAAATTGCAGGGCCGAGAAGTGACGGAATATCTGTGTCTTTAACAGAGACTCTTTTTTCACCGTCTTTAACTATTTTAACTGTAGCTTTTCTGCAGATTGAAGCTATTTTCTGCTCAAGTTTACGCACACCGGCTTCTCTTGTGTAGCCATCAATAAGAGTGTAAATAGCTTTGTCAGAAATTCTGAGGTTGTTGCCGTTAAGACCGTGAATCTTTTTTTGTTTGGCAACAAGATGATTTTTAGCTATTCTGAATTTTTCTTCTCTTGTGTAGCTTGAAAGCTCAATGATTTCCATTCTGTCAAGCAAGGGGCCGGGGATACCTGACTTGTCGTTAGCTGTTGTGATAAACATAACCCGGCTCAGGTCGAACGGTAGTTCAATATATCTGTCAACAAAGGCCTTGTTCTGCTCAGGGTCAAGAACCTCAAGCAGCGCTGAAGCAGGGTCACCTTTATAATCAGAACCGAGCTTGTCAATTTCGTCAAGAAGAATAAGAGGATTATTGACCTTGGTTTGTTGAATGGCGGCTATAATTCTGCCGGGCATTGAGCCGATATATGTTTTGCGATGGCCTCTGATTTCAGCTTCATCAGAAACACCACCGAGAGAAATTCTTGCAAACTTTCTGCCTAATGCATCTGCAACTGATTTAGCTATAGATGTTTTACCCACGCCGGGAGGGCCAACAAGACATAAAATCTGAGCTGATGATGATTGAGTCAGATTTTTAACAGCGAGAGATTCAATGATTCGCTCTTTGACTTTATCAAGACCGGTGTGATCACGGTCAAGAATTTTCTGAGCATTAGTCAGATCAAGGTTATCGGTTGTGGCATTGTTCCATGCGAGTGCAATACAAGTTTCAAGATAAATTCTCAAAACATTAGCCTCAGGTGACTGATATTGCATTTTTTCAAGTCTTGAACACTCTTTGAGAAGCTTCTCTTCACTTTCAGCGCAAAGACCGAGGGCCAGAATTTTTTCTTTGAGCTCGTTGCTTTCTTCTTCAGGTGAGCTGCCGTCGCCAAGCTCTTTTGAAATAACCTTCATCTGCTCGTGAAGATAATACTCTCGCTGACCTTTGTCAATCTGATCTTGTACCTTTTCGCTGATTTCATTTTCAAGTTTTAACAAGTCGCCTTCTTTTGCAAGACGATAACACATCTTTTCAAGTCTTGTCACAGGGTCAAATTCATTGAGAATTTTTTGTCTGTCGGTATATTCAAGCATAATATTACCGGCGATGTAGTCAGCCATTTTTCCTGCATCGTGGGTTTCGAGAATGTTAAGAATGATGTCAGGCGGGAGCTGGGGAGCGTATTCGGCATATTCTTCAAATAAATCTTTAGCGTGTCTGACAAGAGCCTGGGCGTAATCGTGTTTTTCTGATTTGATTGCAGAGTCGCCTCTCGGCTTTACTTCGCATACAAGATAATCCTTACTAAGCAAAACAGAGCAAAGCTTCGCCCTGCGGATACCTTCAACTGAAATACGGATGTTTTCGCTGTTAGGAATTCGCACAATATGGTTAACACGGGCAATAGTACCCACTTTGTAAAGTTGGTCATAGTCAGGGTCATCATCACGGATATCTTTCTGAGTGACGAGAAAAATCTCTTGTTTATCAGCCATTGCTGTTTTTAATGCGTTGACTGATTTCTCTCTGCCTACATCAAAACTGATATTCATACCGGGAAAAACAACCAATCCTCTTAATGCTACAGTAGGCATTGAAAAAGAGACGGGTGACGGTGTAATCAAACAAATCAACTCCAAAGGAAAATTACAACTATTATAATACAAACAAAACTTTTTTTCAACATAATACATCAAAAAAAGAACCGGATGCAACTAAATGCACCCGGTATGTAAGTCATTATTTGAACTTGCGCTTACGAGCAGCTTCAGACTTTTTCTTACGCTTTACGGAAGGCTTTTCATAATGCTCTCTTTTACGAACCTCTTGAATAACGCCGTCTCTTGAAGTCTGTCTCTTGAATCTTCTGAGAGCGTTATCTAATGATTCGCCTTCTTTAACTTTTACCTGACTCATTTTGTTCCCTCCCTCCGCTTATTGCAAGGGGTATTTTTAATTACTGTACGGTACATTCTAACACATGCAATTACATCTTGTCAATAAGAAAATTAAAAAAATTTACATTTCTCGTGTTGAAAAACATCAAATTTAATGTTAGAATGTAAAATATATTGTGTTTATGAAAGGGGACATATTATGAATTGCCCTAAATGCGGCAAAGCATTGCCCGATAATGCTGCCAACTGCAAAAAGTGCGGCACCGTGTTTAAAGAGAATAAAGGTGACGCTGAGATGGAAGCTTATATAAAGAAAGAAAAAGAAAAGGCAGCAGCCAAAAATGAAAAGCTTAAAAAGAAGAGCGGTAAAAAGCCTGTTAACAAAGGGCTGATTATCGGTATCGTATCAGCTGTTGTTGTGGTGGGTGTTGTTTTGGGATTGCTGTTTCATTTCAACATAATCGGTAGCCGCAACAATCACAAGGCGGAAGAAAAAGGACCGCTCAGTATTGAATACACATTTGAGGTTGATAAGGACAGCGTGCTTATGAAGATGGGCGACGTTGAAATTACAGAGGCGGAGTATGAGTTTTTCTACCGTCAGAGTTATTCCACTCTTCAGAACAGCGTTCAGCTTTCTTTCAAAGAATTCGTCAGCAAGAAGCTCGGCGATTCTTTTGATGAAACTATGATTAACGATTATTATGAAGATTATTATCAGGATTTTGCAAAAGAAAATCCCAATACCTTTGATTTCAATAAGCCCGTTGATATGCAGACAACCGTATCTGTTGACGCTGAAACAGGTGAGGAATCAACCTGGACTGAATATATCCGCAATGACGCCGTGAAGTCAATGGTTTCATACCGAGTTAAATTTGAGCTTGCGCAGAAGATGGGCCTTGAACTCACCGATGATGTAAGACTTCAGGTTTATGACCATATTGAGGGATTGAGAACTGCTGTTAAACAGGGCGGATATCCCAACCTTGATGATTATCTTAAAATTCTTTTCGGTGAAGCCTGCGATGAGGAATTTTTCAAAAACGAGCTTATCAGAGAATATATGGCAACAAAATATGACTCCGTAATCAACGCTGAACTTATGGCGGAATATTCTGATGAGGATGTAAAGGCAATTTACGACGCTGATTATAAGGAGTATGATTTTGCAGACCTTTATGTTTATGAAGTAAAAGGAGACAATGCTTCTGCGCTTGCACAGAAAATTGCCTCTGAGTCAAAGAGCCTCAACGAGTTTACAGATTCAATTTCTGCCAATGTGGGCGGTGGAGCAAATAAGGAATCTTATCCTGCCGTGCCGAAGTATTATATTGACGGCACCTACAGTGAGGAAATGGGCGAATGGGCATTTGACCGCCAGAGAAAGCAGAATGACGTGTCTGTTTTCAAAACCCAGAACGGATATTCGGTTGCGTATGTTTACGCTCCCGTTTATACG
>JAZRME010000061.1:0-1666 GCA_045647325.1 Acutalibacteraceae bacterium
CAAACGAGCGCTGCCCCATTTCAGTGCTTAAAGACGGTGTAGCTTTCTTTAAATCGTATATTCGTCAGGTTTCTAAGGAAAACTAAAGAGGATTTATATTATGAAAAAGTATGTTGCTGCTTTGGCAGCTCTTGCAGTGGCAGGTACCGTAGGCGTTTATTATGTCAATGAAAAGATGGATACAGGTTCACCCGATGAGCAGTCAACTGTTTCAACATCATCTTATGTTCAGAGTGATGACAGCTACACCAACAATGGTGTGGCTGTCAATGATGATGTGACAGCTGACAGTTCAGACAAAACCGATGAACCTGCTAAAGAATACACCTTTGACGCTGAGATTGTTTCTGTTTCGGGTGACAGTGTCACGCTTAAGGTTGATTCAGACAGCGATCTGGCCAAATCAGCCAACAAGGTTGTTGTAAGTCTCGATAGTTTAAAGGTTGTTGACTCAGCTTCAAAATCTGTTAAAGCTGATGATGTTGAAAATTTTAAAAATGCAACTGTTACTTATGACGGAACAGTTATGGAAACATATCCGGTTCAGATAAAGGCTTCTGAAATTGTTCTCAGAAACCGAACCGACTGTAATGTGTATTTCTGTCTTGATAACGGTGAAATTATTGACACTGTTAATGTGCCTGTCGGCTCAACTATTGACTCGGCCGATATGCCTAACGCCGGGGCATATTGCGAAGACGGTTATCACTTCGAAGGTTGGCTTCTTAACGGTGAAACGGTCTATGGCGTTGAAGATTTACAGTCAAGCATATCATTAACAGCCAAAATTAGGAAAGACTAACAAAAAAGACAGAACCCGACTTTGCCTTTTCTGTATTGTTAACTATTGAATCGGGTATGAATGTAATGTATAATACCTACTATAAAGATAGGTATAAATGAAAGTCAGGCGATTTTGATGAAAACAGTTTATGTTGATAATGCAGCCACTACTGCTGTTTGCCCTGAAGCGATAAAAGTAATGACCGATTGTATGTCATCTGTTTATGGTAACGCTTCAAGCCTTCACCACGTCGGTCAGGAGGCTTCCGAGGTGCTTTTTCAGGCAAGGCAGGATGTTGCTGATTGTCTTAATGCTGATATAAACGAAATTTATTTTACTTCAGGCGGAACAGAGGCTGATAACTGGGCTATTATAAACGCCGCAAGATTAGGCAGCCGTAAAAATAAAAATCATATAATTTCAACTGCTTTTGAGCATCATGCAGTTCTTCATACACTTAAAAAGCTTGAAAAAGAGGGCTTTGAGGTAACTTATCTTGATGTAAGCGCAGACGGTTACGTAACACCCGAACAGGTAGAAAAAGCTATTAAAGCTGAAACCTGCCTTGTTACGGTTATGTATGCAAATAATGAAATCGGAACAGTTCAGCCTGTTAAAGAAATCGGACAGGTTTGCCGGGATAAAGGTGTGTTATTCCACACTGATGCTGTTCAGGCAGTAGGACACATTGCTATTGATGTTAACGAACAGAATATTGATATGCTCTCCCTTTCAGGTCATAAGTTCCACGGACCAAAGGGTGTAGGCGCTCTTTATTGCAAAAAGGGTATTTCACTTCTCGGTATTATGCAGGGCGGCGCACAGGAAAAGAACAAGCGTCCCGGCACTGAAAATATTCCTGCAATTGTAGGTATGGCAGCT
>JAZRME010000062.1:0-4539 GCA_045647325.1 Acutalibacteraceae bacterium
GGTTATCAAGAGTAACCTTCTGGTATTCCTTGAACTGCTCTTCCTTTGCCTTGTTCTTTCTCTGCTCAACAAGCTCTCTTGCAAGACGTTCGTCCTTAACTGCGTCAAAGCCGTCGCCTGCCTGAGGAACTTCGTCAAGACCCATAATTTCAACAGGAACTGAGGGACCTGCGGTTGTTACCTTTCTGCCCTTATCGTCTGTCATAACTCTTACACGGCCAACCGATGTGCCTGCAACGATGATATCGCCTGCATTAAGTGTACCGTTCTGAACAAGAAGAGTTGAAACAGGACCGCGGCCCTTATCAAGTCTTGCTTCAATAACAATACCTCTTGCTGCTCTGTTGGGGTTAGCTTTGAGTTCCTGCATTTCAGCCACGAGAAGAACTGACTCAAGGAGCTTGTCGATGTTCATACGTGTTTTTGCAGAAACGGGAACACAGATGATATCACCGCCCCATTCTTCGGGAACAAGTGAATGCTCTGTGAGCTGCTGCATAATTCTGTCGGGGTTAGCACCGTCACGGTCCATTTTATTGATAGCAACGATAATGCTTACACCTGCAGCTTTAGCGTGGTTGATAGCCTCAATTGTCTGGGGCATAATACCGTCATCAGCTGCAACAACAAGAATAGCGATATCTGTAGCCTGGGCACCTCTTGCACGCATTGATGTGAAAGCTGCGTGACCGGGGGTGTCAAGGAATGTAATTTTCTGACCGTTAAGGTCAACTCTGTAAGCACCGATGTGCTGAGTGATACCACCGGCCTCAGTTGAAGTGACAGATGTGTTACGGATAGCATCAAGAAGTGATGTTTTACCGTGGTCAACGTGACCCATAACAACAACAACGGGGTCACGGGGCTGAAGGTCATCGTCATCGTCTTCACTTGCGTCGATGATACGGTCTTCAATAGTGATAACAACTTCTTTTTCACATTTTGCGCCAAGCTCTGTTGCTACAATCTCAGCTGTGTCATAGTCGATAACATCGTTGATAGCTGCCATCTGACCGAGAGCAAAAAGCTTTTTGATAACTTCAGCAGCTGTCATATGAAGGAGCTCAGCAAGACCGCCGACTGTGATTTCTTCGGGAACGGTGATAACCATCTGGGGCTTTTTGGCTCTTTCAGCTGCAATTCTCTTAAGACGCTCTGCTTCGGTTTCTTTTCTTGATGAGCGCATACCCTGTTTGCGATATTGCTGAGAGCGCTGCTTGAGCTTTTGTTTGTTGACAGTGCGGTCTGTCTGCATATTGTTGTGATGAGACATATTTTCATAACGCTCGTTATATTTATCAAGCTCAACGTTACTTGCTCTTGTGTCAACAATTCTTGCTTCGCCCTTTGTTCTGCGCTGAATCTGTGCGTTAGGATCTTTTTCTTTTTTCTGTTTAGCAGGTGCATTCTGCTGAGGCTGAGCTTTGGGAGCGTCAGGCTTTTTATTTTCGGGTTTCTGAGCCGGTTTGTCAGCCTTTTTGTTATCAGATTTTTTAGAATCCTCAGCTTTTGCCTGAGCGGGAGCGCTTTTCTTTGCGGGTGCAGCCGGTTCTTCAGGTTTCTTTTCAACTTTGGTTGCAAAGTAAGCGTCAAAATTCTCTACCTGATTTTCTTTTGTAAATGTTTCAAAAATAACATCAAGCTCAACTTCTTCCAAAGCTGTCATGTGTTTTTTCTGATCGTCAAAATATTTTGCCAACAGCTCAACAACGTTTTTGCTGGGCATATCAAAGTCTTTAGCGACTTCATGAACTCTGTATTTATTTATCATATAATGTTTTCCTCCCCGGGTCTGTATTCTGTTTTAAAATGTTTCATAAATGATTTGGCAAAGCCGATGTCATCTATTGTTATTATCCCTGCTTTATAGCCGATGAGATGATGTATCTCATCAATGGTCGGCTCAATTCTGAAAAGGGGAATGTTTTTATTCTGACAAAGGTGAGTAAATTCGTCAAACACTCTTTGTGAAGAGTCAGAGCTGACAAGACAAACACAGGCTTTGTCGGTGTTGACCGAACTCTTGCACATATCGTGACCCATGCTGAGCTTGTTGGCTTTTCTGCAAAGGCCAAGCATATTCAAAGCGTTGTTATTCACTTGTTATCAGCTCCTGTTCCATTTTCTCAAATATTTCATCGGGAATGGCACAGTCAAATGCTCTTTCTATTCTTTTTGATTTTTGCGCTTTTTTCAGACAAGCTGCGTCTTTGCAGACATAAGCGCCTCTGCCGTTCTTTTTGCCTGTCAGGTCAAGAGAAACATCGCCTTCAGGTGATCTTACAACACGGACAAGCTCTTTTTTAGGCTTCATTTCACCGCAACCGGTGCATTTTCTCATCGGAATTTTTTTAGTTTGCATTTTATAGCCTCCCGGATTTCAGGGATTTTTATTATATATATTATTCTAATACTATTGCAGGGGATTCTTTGCCGCTTTCGGGTTTGATGTCAATCTTCCAACCGGTAAGTTTGGCGGCAAGACGGGCGTTCTGACCACGGTTGCCGATAGCCAATGAGAGCTGCATATCAGGAACAATAACCTTGCATGATTTTTCGCCTGATTCATCAACGGTAACTGAAACAACATCAGCCGGAGCAAGAGCTGCAGCAATAAATTCAGCAGGATTTTCGCTGTATTTAACGATGTCGATTTTTTCACCGCCGAGAAGGTCAACAACCTTACCTACACGAGCTCCTCTGGGTCCGATACACGCGCCGACTGCGTCAACATTTTCGTCAGCTGAGTGAACAGCCATTTTTGTTCTTGAACCTGCTTCACGTGATACAGATTTGATTTCAACAGTGCCGTCATAAATCTCGGGAACCTCTGTTTCAAAAAGACGGCGGACAAGGCCGGGATGTGTTCTTGAAATTGTAGCTCTGGGGAAACGGCGTGTTGAATCTTTTACATCAGCGATATAAACCTTGATAAGATCGCCGGGGTTAAGAACTTCACCGGGAATCTGTTCGCTTTTTGAAAGGAATTCCTGTGCTTTACCGATTTCGATAAGAGCGTCACCTGTTTCGGGGTCAATTCTTGAAACTTTAGCAGTAACAATTTCCTGGTTTTTGCTCTGAATTTCTTCTCTCATTCTGCCGTGTTCAGCTTCACGGATACCCTGACGGATAACGTGCTTACCTTTGTCGGCAGCGATACGGCTCACTTCTTTTGTTTCAAGTTCAATCTCGATAATGTCACCGGGCATGGCTGTTGACTTATATTTCTGAGCCTGTTCAACAAGGATATCTTCATCAGGGTCAGAAATCTCTGAAACAACATTTTTTCTTACGAAAACACGCATTGTTTCATCATCGGGATTAAGCTCACAAAAAACGATGTCTTTGTTGTTGTAGTCACGCTTAACAGCTGTAACCAATGCTCTCTGAATACCTTCGCAAAGCACATCCATTGAGATGCCCTTTTCTTTCTGAAGCATTTTGAGGGCTGCGAATAATTCTTTGTTTACCATTATATTTCTCCTCCAAAATCGTCAAGCTTGATGTATGACGCTTCTTTTTTGTTAATCATAAGTCCTGCACCGTCTTCAAATTTGATCTGAATGTTACCGGCGTCATAGCTTTCAAGAGTGCCTGAAAACTCACGCTGACCGTCAAGGGGACGGATGAGTTTGACTTTGATTTTCATTCCGATACACTGCTCAAAGTGACTGTCACGCTTAAGGTCTCTTTCGATTCCGGGTGAAGAAACCTCAAGGCAATAGCTCTGATCAATAGGGTCAGCATCATCAAGGGGTTTATCAAGTGCATGGCTCATATCAACACAGTCGTCAATAGAAACGCCGCCGTCTTTATCGATAAACACTCTGAGATACCAGTTAGCACCCTCTTTTTCAAAGCGGACATCCCATAGCTTAAGATTAAGGCTTTCAGCTATAGGCTCGGCAATGCTCCAGACAGTGGCAACAGTGTTGCCGCCTTTACCTTTAGATGCCATAAAATACCTCTTTTTCTTCGGGATTTAACCCATAATTTTGTAAAGCATTAAACAAACACAAAAGAGCGGGTCGCCCCACTCTTTTGAATCATCAAATCTTACATTGTCAATAGTTTATCACACTATTTTAAAAATATCAAGTCTTTTTTAAAAAATATCAATATCTTTTAAAATTAAAGCTTGTTAGCTTTGTTAAGAATAAGAACACCTACAACAGCAGCAACGATTGTGATAAACATAAGTGTACCTGCGCCCATTGTGGGGTCAACAAAGTAAAGGAAGAGAACACCTACAACGAGGGGAGCTATCATAACCTTCCAGTGTTTGAGGATGTAACCTGCAGCAAGAGAACCGAAAAGAGCAGGAAGAACATACTCAAAAGCAGGAGCAAGAGAACCTTCGGTGAGAAGCTGAAGTGAACCTGTTGCGCCAAAAGCAAGAACACCTACGGCGATGATAATAGTTGTTGTGATAGCTGAAATTGAGATTGCGATGGTTGAAATAACTTCGCCCTCTTCTGTGTTGGCTCTTACCTTAGCCTGTTCCATAGCCTTAAGGCCGCAGGGAAGCTTGAGATTTGA
>JAZRME010000063.1:0-4303 GCA_045647325.1 Acutalibacteraceae bacterium
CTTAAATGCCTTTTTGATTTAAAATTTTCTTCAGAAAGGAGCTGATTATATGTCAGATTTTGGTGAAAGAATTTATGAACTAAGAAATAAAAACAATATGTCTCAGGGAGATTTGGCAGACAAGCTTGAGGTTTCACGCCAGACTATTTCAAAATGGGAAAATAATATGTGCAAGCCCGAGGCAGATAAGCTCATTCAGCTCAGTGAGATTTTTAACGTGTCCATAGATTACATTTTAAAGGGTGAGCAAACTCAGGCAGATCCCGTATATGTTTGTGTTAAGGATACCGATGGTGCAACCAAAACCAGCGAGCAGGTTGTTAAAAAATATGTGGGTGTTGTTCTTGCAATAGTGTTTTCTGTTTTATCGCTCTTGTCAATTTTGTTCCGTGGCGGCGTTTTAACAGTAATTCCCGGAGCAGTTGTGCTGTTAGGTGTTCTGCTTGCCAAAAATGCGAAGCATCCCTATCTGATCACTTCATGGGTGTTTTATGTTGCAGTGGTGCCTTCGCTTCCGTTTTTCACATCAATTAGTCTTTTCAGAGTTTTTGATCCGCTCATATATACTGAAAATTATTTGGTGGAGTGTGTCGTTACATATGCTTTGTGGTTTGTTTTGGTATTGCTGATTTTCTTCACTATCAAAGCAAAGAAAAATAAAAAATAAAGGGAGGGGAGAACCCCTCCTTTTTAATTTTAATATATCTTAATCCATTCAATCAAAACAGTATCTCTTGCCGAAACAATTTTTATTGTGACCTCATCAGTTTCAACAGAGTTCTCAAGTTTAATAATTTTACGGCTGCCGATAGTGTTGCATTGACACTCCTTGTCAAGGTAGCCGTCACTGTTTTTTGTGTAAACAATAAATGACTCAACCCTCTGTCCCTCTGTAATTTTTTCTGCAAGTTCGATGTATTTTATTTTTCTCTTTTCAGGGAGTCTGATAACAAACTCGCAAAGGTGAGAATTTTTGTTTCTCTTTTCAATAATTTCTGCATCCTCTGCAAGGTTTGTGCCCAATTCCGTTTTAATCATTTCACCCAATTCCCTAAGCCTGACAATATCTTTCTCGTCAAAAAGTCCTTCGGGTGTCGGGGGAATATTAAGATGAAAAGTTGTGTTGTTGCCAACTGTGTTAAGGTATGTGTTAAACAGCCTTTCAAGTGAATGAGGCTCTTCATTTTTGTGATAAAACCAGCCGGGGCGAATGGACATATCAGTTTCTGCAGGGGCAAAAACAAGACCTTCTGAATATACAATGTTTGACATCTCACCGATGTTTGTGTCGCTGTTATACATATAATCAAGGGTGTTTTCAGAATACAACGGGCCCGAATCTGTCTGAATTTCGCAAAATCTGCACAACTCGTGAGGCACAACTGACCATTGAGCGTAAGCCGGTTTACCTGCTTCGTTGCCGCACCAACGCATTTCACCGCAATCGTGAAAAAAGGTTGCACTTGGCTGATATTTTCGTATCAGCTCAAAATATCCGTCAAAGTCATATTCCTGTTTTATTCCGTTAGGACCTTCACCGCAGGCACCATCAAACCACACATAAAAAATTTCACCGTAGTTTGTCAGCAGCTCTGTGAGCTGATTTTTGTAATATGTATTGTATTCTTCTGTGCCGTAAAGCTGTGAGTTCCTGTCCCAAGGGGAAAGATAAAAGCCGAATTTCAGTCCGTACTTTCTGCAAGCCTCGGCAGCTTCGGCAACAATATCACCTTTGCCGTTTTTGTATGGGCTGTTTTTCATACAATGCTCGGTATATTTGCTCTGCCACAGGCAAAATCCGTCATGATGCTTCGCTGTAAGCACCATACCTGACATCCCTGCTTCTTTGATTGCTTTTGCCCATTGTTCACAGTCAAGCTTTGTAGGGTTAAAAATCGCAGGGTCTTCATTACCCAACCCCCATTCCAAATCAGTGAATGTGTTGGGGCTGAAATGAACAAAGGCATAAAACGGTGTCTCTCTGAGCATTTTTAGCTGCCTTTTGTTTGGCTTAACGACAGCTGCTTGTTTTATATATGATAAAAATTCCATATCCGTCACTCCTTAAGCTTATTATAATATAAATCAACCGTTTTTCAATATATTTTTACACCCCTCCCCACAAAATTTACAAAACACAGGTCCCTACGAAGCTGACGGCAACATTCCGTAAGGGTTGACGACCCGGCAACCCGTAAGAAAACAACAAAGCTCACGGCAACAATTTGTAGGGGTCGATGCCCACATCGACCCAAATCACCGCATTGTATTACCCCCAAAAAACTAAATCCCTGACCACCATTCCCTCGGCGTTAATTCGTCAGAGGGAATTTTTATGTTGTTTGTTGACACAATGGACGGTGCAGTATATAATTATTTTGTCAATAAAATTACGGAGGTTACTATGCTCACTCCAAATGTAGATTTAAATAATAAAACCATTCTCGTCACAGGTGCCGCAGGTTTCATCGGCTCCAACCTTGTGCTTGAGCTTCTCAGAACTCTCAGCGGAGCAACTGTTGTGGGTCTTGATAATATGAATGATTACTACGATGTTTCAATCAAGGAATACCGACTTGGCGAAATTGAAAACTGCGCTGACGATAATCAGCAGAATAAGTGGTTTTTTGTCAAAGGTAACCTTGCCGATAAATCTCTTATCGACTCATTGTTTGCCCGGTATAAATTCCATATCGTTGTCAATCTTGCCGCTCAGGCAGGTGTGCGCTATTCGGTAACCAACCCCGATGTTTATATCGAGTCAAATATCATCGGTTTTTACAACATTCTTGAGGCTTGCCGTTATAACCCGGTTGAGCATCTTGTTTATGCTTCAAGCTCATCAGTTTACGGTTCTAATGCCAAAATTCCTTATTCCACCGATGATAAGGTCGATACCCCTGTCAGCCTCTATGCTGCCACAAAAAAGAGTAACGAGCTTATGGCTCACTCTTATTCAAAACTTTATAATATTCCGTCAACAGGTCTTCGTTTCTTCACTGTTTACGGCCCTGCAGGTCGCCCCGATATGGCGTATTTCGGTTTCACAAACAAGCTTCTCAAGGGTGAAACTATTGAGATTTTTAATTTCGGCAACTGTAAGCGAGATTTCACTTTTGTTGATGACATTGTTAAGGGTGTACGCCTTGTTATGGGCTCTGCACCCGAAAAAGAAAAAGGGGAGGACGGGCTTCCTGTTGCGCCTTACAGAGTTTATAATATAGGCAACAGTAACCCCGAAAATCTTCTTGATTTTGTTGATATTCTTCAGCAGGAGCTTATTTCGGCAGGAGTACTTCCACAGGATTATGACTTTGAAGCTCATAAAAAGCTTGTTCCCATGCAGCCGGGTGATGTTGCTGTGACTTTTGCCGACACAAGCGCGTTGGAGCGTGACTTCGGTTTCAGACCTGACACACCTCTTCGTGAAGGATTGCGTAAATTTGCACAGTGGTACAAAGAGTTTTATAAAATATAAGGAGTAGATTATGAAAAGTGAAGCTAAAAAAAGATTGATTGTTGTTTTAAGCGTTATTCTTGCTGCGGTTATTCTTGTCAGCATTGCAGGGCCTTATCTTGTTCTTATGGCTGTCCGTCAGCCTGAAGTTGCACCTGATTACGCTTACAGCGAAAATTTTTATAACACTTATGATGAAATCAGAGCTCATCTTGATGAACGTGTAGCAAAACTTCAGGCAAACGGTGTCAGGGTTGAAACAACTGAATATGCCATTGATGCAGATGATGATCTTTATATTGACAACATATATCTCCCCAGCAATAAAGAAAACAAAAACCTCATCGTTCTCACAACAGGTGTTCACGGTATGGAAGGTTATATCGGCTCTGTTATGCTTGATGTGTTTTTTGAAGAGATTTATCCCACTGTTAACACCTACACAACAGGTGTGCTCATTGTTGCAAACGTTAATCCCTACGGAATGAAATATATGAGAAGATACAACGAAAATAATGTTGATCTTAACCGTAATTTCATCATTGATTGGGAAGGATTTGATCTTTCTTCAAACAAGGATTACCCCGATGTTAAGGAATTTCTTCAGCCTGAGGGCAAAATCGGTAACGCCTTGTGGCATGAGGCAGGTTTTTATCTTCATCTTGCCAAAGAAGCTCTGACAAAAGGAACTGACAAGGTTTCTGATGCTCTTCTCACAGGTCAGTATGAATATGCGCAGGGTGTTTATTACGGCGGAAACGGTGATGAAAAATCAACCGCATATCTTAAAAATGTTTTTAACAGCTGCCTTGACGGTGAATATGAAAATATTGTTCATATTGATAT
>JAZRME010000064.1:0-3660 GCA_045647325.1 Acutalibacteraceae bacterium
ACGACATGGCTACGATCCGACTTACTCAGCTTTATGAGACCTCAGAAAAGAAGAGACAAAGCTCAGGAAACGCTTGAAATTTATGCTCCCATAGCTCACCGTCTTGGTATCAGAGCTATGAAAGAGGAACTTGAAGATTTAGCTATCAGCTACCTTGACCCGATTGCTTACAACGATATCGAAGTTTCTCTTGCTAAAAGTCAGAAGGCAAGAAGTGAATATCTCGCTCTTATCAAGCAACTTATCAATGAGAGGGTTAAACAGATTGTTCCCGAATGCCGTATTGAAGGCCGAATCAAGAGTGTTCACGGTATTTATCGAAAAATGTATATGCAAAATAAAACTTTTGACGAGATTTATGATGTGTATGCTGTCAGAATTATTGTTGATGAAGTTATCGATTGCTATAACTGTCTGGGTGTTATCCATGATATGTTTACTCCTATTCCCGGTCGATTCAAAGATTATATTTCAACTCCCAAGCCCAATATGTATCAGTCTCTTCATACTACCGTTATCGGAAGAGAAGGGATCCCCTTTGAGGTGCAGATAAGAACATGGGAAATGCATCGCACTGCAGAGTTCGGTATTGCGGCTCACTGGAAATATAAATTAGGTATTTCGGGCAAACAAAAGCTTGATGAACGTCTTAATTGGATCAGACAGCTCCTTGAAGAGCAGAATGAAGCTGAAAACCCCGAGGATATTGTTAAAACAATCAAAACAGACTTCCTTCCCGAAGAGGTGTTTGTTTTCACTCCGAAAGGCGATGTTGTTTCGCTTCCTATAGGGGCAACTGTTATCGATTTTGCCTATGGTATTCATTCAGCGGTTGGTCATAAAATGATGGGCGCCAAAGTTGACGGAAGAATTGTTCCCCTTGATTATAAGGTTAAAACAGGTGAAATTGTTGAAGTTATAACATCAACCCAGCAGGGTAAGGGGCCAAGCCGTGACTGGCTTAATATTGCCCGTACAAGTTCTGCGAGAGCAAAAATCCGTTCATGGTTCAAAAAAGAGAAGCGTGAAGAAAATATTATAGAAGGCAGACTTGCTATTGAAAGAGAATTCAGACGAAACTCTATCAGGCTTGATGATGCTCAGCGAGAGGCGTTTGTGCTTCAGCTTGCGCAAAAACAAAGGCTTAATACAGCTGATGATTTTTATGCTGCAGTTGGCTACGGCGGTATCTCATTGTCAAAAATGATGCCCCATATCAAAGATGATTATACAAAATTGTTTAAATCAGAAAAGCCTGATGAGGTTCAGCTTAAAACAACACCTATCAAACCTAAAAAGACTCACAGTGACGGTGTTGTTGTTGAGGGAATTGAAAACTGTCTTGTTAAATTTTCAAGGTGCTGTAATCCCTTGCCCGGTGATGAGATTATCGGCTTTATCACAAGGGGTCACGGTGTTTCAATTCATAAACGTGATTGCACCAATGTTCCTCGTCATATTGAGTTGGCTCAGGAACCTGAACGCTGGATCAAGGCTTATTGGGATGCAAATGTCAAAGAGGAATTCAAAGCTAACCTCAGCATAACAACTATGAACAGAATCGGTCTTCTTATGGATGTCACAACTCAGTTAGCGTCTATGAATGTTGATATCCATGCGATGAACACCAAAACAAATAAAGACGGAAGAGCGACATTCAGCATTGTTATCACTGTCAACGGTGCAGAGCATCTTAAAAGTGTTATGACAAAAATTGCAAAAGTCAATGGCGTTCTTGATGTTGAAAGAGGTACAATGTAAATGAAAGCAGTTGTTCAGAGAGTTACCCGTTCATCTGTGACGGTTGACGGTGAAATTATCGGAAAAATTCAGAAGGGCTTCAACATTCTTCTCGGTGTTGAAGAAAATGATGAAAAAGAAGATGCTGAAATTCTTGCTGCCAAAATCGCAAAACTTCGTGTTTTTGAAGATAAAGATGATAAAATGAATCTTTCTTTAATTGATGTTGACGGTGAGGCGCTTGTGGTTTCGCAGTTTACTCTTTGCGCCGATATAAAAAAAGGTAATCGTCCTTCGTTCACACCTGCTGCCAGACCTGACAAAGCTGTGCCTCTTTATGAGTATTTTATGTCACAGCTTAAGCTTAACGGAATTAAAAAAGTTGAGCATGGTTCTTTCGGGGCAGATATGGCTGTTGACATAGCTAATGACGGGCCGGTTACAATTATTATGGATACTGCAATATGGAGAAAAAATAAATGAAAACTCAGTCATTTCAAGTCGGAATAATCGGCACTAACTGTTATCTTGTAACTGACGAGGAGTCAGGTGAGAGCGTTGTTATTGATCCGGGTGATGTGTCAACGGGACTTCGTGCTGCGCTTGAAAACAGTAATGTCAGATATATTCTTTTAACCCACGGTCACTATGACCATATTCTCGGTGTTGCCGAAACAAAAAGAATTACAAATGCTCCGGTGATTATAAGTTGTGAAGATGCCCCTTGTTTGTATGATGATAATCTCAGCAGGGCAGGGCTTCATTTTCCTGAACCACAGGAGCACCTTTACGCTGATAGGACTTTGTCTGACGGTGATGTTATCGCCCTTGGTCAAAAACAGATTCGTGTTATTTCCACACCGGGTCATACTCCCGGCTGTGTATGCTTTGTTTTTGATGATGACGGTCTGATTTTCAGCGGTGATACGCTTTTTCAGGGAACAATCGGAAGAACCGATTTTGTGACGGGCAGTATGCCTGATATGCTTGATTCTTTGAAAAAATTAAAAGCTGTTGACGGCGATTTTGTTGTTTTTCCGGGTCACGGACCTGCAACAACACTTAGCTATGAAAAAGAAAACAATCCTTATATGAGGAATTTATAGTATGATTTTAAGAATATATAATCACACCTTTCATTATGAAGCAGAAAATCTTTGCCGTGTGTTTTTTCCTTACGAAAAAATAAATGTTGTTAAAACTTCGGCAGGGGAGAGCGATATTGAAGTTGTGACTCTTTTAAATAAAACTGAATCAAAAATTTCTTTTTATGCCGAGATTAAAACTCCCGACAAGTTTTTTGATTGCAGTAAGGATGTTCCTGTTGATGAAATCGATGAAGATATCGACACCTTCAGCGAAAGATTTCTTATGGTGGCTCTTTTCTGCGTTCTGGTCAATGCAACGGGATACAAACCGAAGTGGGGAGTTCTCACCGGTGTGCGTCCGTCGAAGCTTATGACAAAGCTGATTGATGAAATGGGTGACTCGAAGGCCAAAGAATTTTTTACAGGCAATCTTCTTGTAACTGTTGATAAAACCGACCTTGCTTATTCTGTAGCAAAAGCAGAAGAAAAAATTATTGCTCTTTCAGATGCAAAGTCGTTCAGCCTTTATATTTCAATTCCTTTCTGCCCCACAAGGTGTAACTATTGCTCATTTGTTTCACATTCTGTTGAACAGGCTAAAAAGCTTATACCTGATTATGTTGATTTATTGTGCCGTGAGCTTGAATACACAGCTGAAATTGCCAAAAATCTCGGTCTGCGTCTTGAATCAATCTATTGGGGAGGCGGCACACCGACCACCCTTGAAGCTGAACAGATAGCGAGAATCTGTGCTGTTATTTCAAAAAACTTTGATCTTTCATTTCTTCGTGAATATACTGTTGAAGCAGGCAGACCTGACACCATAACTCAC
>JAZRME010000065.1:0-3246 GCA_045647325.1 Acutalibacteraceae bacterium
CAAGAGAATTATCATATTCGTCAGTTTCAAAGCCCCAAACAGTAGCTGTCATATTATCATCCGTAAGGTAGTAGCAGATGTTGTTTTCTACAACCTCATAGTAAGCTTCATCCCATAATGCTGATGCTCCTACAGCAAAAAAGGACACAAGCATTAAAACAGCTAAAATAACAGATAAAAGTTTTTTCATAAAAAATCCCCTCCGAATTTTGATATCAGAAATTATTCTGTAATTCAATTATATCACTTATACTTTTGTTGTCAATGAAAAAAAGGCAGGATAACCTGCCTTTTAAATAATAATTGAAAAGATTATGTTTATAGATAATATTCAATTAAAATCTGTCAACATCTTCAACATTTACTGTAAAAACAATTGCACCGCCGATTGAAATTTCATTTTCAAAATCATCATCACGTAATCCGGTACCAAAGGCAGAAGTTGTTGATGTTGTAACAGTTCTTTTTTGTGAGCGTTCTTTTATTATGTCTTTGGCTTTTGAAACCATGTCTTCTTCAGCGCCAATTAAAAAAGTTGTATTGCCGACCATAAGAAATCCACCTGTTGTTGAAAGCTTGGTTACAGTGAAGCCTTCTCTTGTAAGAGCAGATGAAACGTTAGCGCTGTCTTCATTATTAACAATTGCAATTAAAAGTTTCATTATAGTTATCCTTTCAGTTTAAAGTTTAGGCATAATCATTTTTATGCTTTTTTTATCAAGTTTGTTTACATCAGGTATTTCATAGCGATTATCGTTAGCGTCTTTAATAAGAACGCGGCCGTCATAAAGCGGTTTTATCGCTGTGAGGTGATTCCTGATTTCAAAGGTGCAGATACCTTTATCAGTTTCAGCTGTCCACATCCAGATTTTGAATTTGGTGCTCATCTTAATAAATTTTGTTATTTTAGGTATCATATAATATTCATTAAGACAACTTTCTACCACAGCTTTTGATTCAGGCATAAGGTCTTCGATGTTTCTTATTACAGCCATTTCGTTGCCGTCATGATCAATAAGAGATATGTATTTATTAAGACCTGTTATGGGAAACATTCTGTGAAGTTCGAGCTCAGTGAATTTCTCACCGGTATAAAATTCTGCATCTACAAATATTTTATCATTTTGAGTCAGTTTTATTTCAGGACCTTCAATATATCTGGGCATTTATATCACCTCACTCAAAGTTTTCTTCAGCTTTACGTTTCTGAAGTTGTTCGCCCATAGACTGAATTTCTACAAGCTTATAATATTTGCCTTTTTGTCTGAGCAATTCCTCAGGAGTGCCGCATTCAATTATTTCGCCTTTGTCAACAACAATGATTTTATTAGCCTTTCTTAATGTTGAAAGTCTGTGAGCAATCATAAGAGTTGTTCTTCCGCTTATAAGGCGTTCAATAGCGCCCTGAATAAGATGCTCTGTTTCTGAGTCAACTGCAGCAGTAGCCTCGTCAAAAATCAGAATGCTCGGGTTTTTCAAAACTGCTCTTGCTATTGAAACTCGTTGTCTTTCACCACCTGAAAGACCGACACCTCGTTCACCGAGCATTGTGTCATAAGCGTCGGGAAGCTTGGAGATGAATCCGTGAGCGTTAGCAACCTCTGCAGCGTGAATAACTTGTTCAACATGAACTCTGCCGCTGCCAAAAGCGATATTGTTAAATATTGTATCACGGAACATCAATGGTTCTTGCTGAACGTATCCGATAGAATCACGGTAATATTTCATATCGACATTTTTGATGTTTTCTCCGTCAATAAGAATTTCACCATCATAATCATCATAGTATCTCATCAAAAGATTGATAAGCGTTGATTTACCTGAGCCGGTTGTACCGACAATACCGACAATATCACCCGGTTCAATCGTAAGATTTATGTTTGAAAGAACTTTTTTAGAGCGATCAAAAGCGAAGTTAACATTTTTAAATTCGATTTTACCTTTGATTCGCTCCGGAATATTTCCTTCGCCAAAATTATTTTCAGGTTCAGCGTCAATAATATCAAGAATTTTTTCAGCTGATGCGAGAGTGTTCTGATAAGTGTCACTCATATTGGCAAAGAAGTTTATTGGAGTATAGAACATACTTGCGTAAGAAACAAATGAAACAAGAAGACCGAGAGAGATCTCTTCGCTTCCGCCGATTACCATCTGTCCGCCTAAAAACCACACAACTATGGAGCCGCAGGTTACAAGAAAGGTTATCAGAGAGGGGAATACTGCAGCGGGAATAGCAACTTTTTTGTCTTCTTTATACCATTCATCACAGTAACGGGCAAATTTGCGTATAGTTTCTTTTTCATTAGTGAATGCCTTTATAACTCTTACGCCGGGAATAGAGTTGGCAAGAACTGTTGAAATTGAAGCGCTTCTTCTCCAAAGACGCATATATTTGGGTCCTATAATTTTGCCGAAAAGTCTGCCAACAATTACAACTACAGGAACAGGGATAAGTGAAAACAAAGCAAGTTTCCAGCACATACCAAACATAATAACTATAAGTCCTACGAGTGTAAAGCCCTGAACAACAGCTTCCTGCGTCACTTTCATAATGAAAGCCTGAATTACATTTGCGTCTGAATTAACTCTGTTAATAACAGAACCTGTAGAGATTTTGTCATAAAAGCTCAAAGATAAATACTGAGCTTTTTCGTAAATATCTTTTTTGAGGTTAAGAGTGATTCTGTCGCCTGCAAGACGCAGTTTATAAGCTCTGATACCGTTCATAACATACTGAAGAATATAAATTCCCATAAGAGCTGCGAGAACTTTTATCAGCATAGCTGAATCTTTATCAGGAATAACATCATCAACCATAATTTTTGTTATGTATGGCGGAACAAGTGAAAGTGCTGTAGCTGCAACTGATAAAAGCATACAAACAAACAGCGATTTCTTTTCGGGAACAACATATTTACCGAATTTAGATATCAGCTTACCTTTACCTGAACAGTTGATGCATTCAGCTTCAGGGTTAGGGAGCTTTCTGCCACATTTCGGGCAGAAACATCTTTGTTTGTGAAATACTGACTTAACAGTTTCTGCTTCTTCTTCAATATCGTTACCGCTGTTTATGTTGTTGATAAAAACTGCTGCAGCGTCAGCGACTTCCGCAGAAGCGTAAGAAAATCTCAGTATAATTTTTTTCTTACCTTTTTTATCTTTGATTTTGAATATTGCATTACCGTAAAGTCGCTTTACTTCTGCATTTTCAATGTCTGAAAATAAAAATTCTTCACAACCGTT
>JAZRME010000066.1:0-4964 GCA_045647325.1 Acutalibacteraceae bacterium
CATAAGACGCAGGTGTTTTTGTCTCCCGAGGGTGACTATTATCGTACTCGTCTTACTCACACCCTTGAGGTGGCTCAGATAGGCAGAACTATTGCTGTAGCGCTCAGACTTAACGAAAATCTTACCGAAGCGATTGCTTTGGGTCATGACCTTGGTCATACTCCTTTCGGCCATGCAGGTGAAAGGGCTCTCAACAGTATCTGCCCTGACGGATTCAGACATTATGAACACAGTCTGCGTGTGGTTGACACTATTGAAAAAAATGGTGCAGGTCTCAACCTGACTTTTGAAGTAAGAAACGGTATTGAGCGTCATACCAACGGGGAACAGGCTGCTACCCTTGAGGGTAGAATTGTCCGCCTCTCTGACCGTATTGCTTATATAAATCACGATATTGATGATGCTATTCACGGTAAGGTTATTTCTGAAGATGATATTCCTCTTGCCGTTAAAAATGTTCTCGGTTTCACTAAATCTGAGAGAATTAACACTCTTGTCCGTTCGTGTATTGATAACAGTGTTGATGATATCTGCCTGAGTGATGAAATTCAACAGGCGTTTGATGAAATACACACATTTATGTTTAAAAATGTATATACAAATCCTGTGTGCAAAAGTGAAGAAACAAAAGCTATGGATATGATTTGTTGGCTTTACGATTATTTTTCCAATAATCCTCTTGAACTTCCGCAGGAATATACACTCATCTGTTTAAAAGAAGGGCCACAGAGAGCTGCTTGTGATTATATAGCCGGTATGACCGACCGATATGCCGTACATACCTTTAATCGTCTGCTGGTTCCCGGTTCATGGAATTTATAATTACTGATTTTATTTTATAAAGGAGGGTTTATCTTGGCTTTCAGCGATGATTTTTTACAAGAGCTTCGTGAAAGGAATGATATTGAAGGAGTTATTTCTTCTTATGTCAATCTTTCCCGCCGGGGTAAACTTCTCAAAGGGCTTTGCCCTTTTCATAATGAAAAGACCCCGTCTTTCACAGTTTATCCCGATACCCGTTCTTTTTATTGCTTCGGTTGCGGAGCAGGGGGCGAGGTAATCACTTTTATCAGAAGAATAGAAAATCTTGACTATGTTGAGGCTATCAAGCTTCTGGCTGACAGAGCAGGGCTTCAGATGCCTGACTCCGGCTATGACGATTCTGTTGCAAAACACCGGCAGCGGCTTCTTGCAGCCAATCGTGAAGCAGCGAGATTTTTTCATGCAAATCTGATGTCACCAAAAGGTAAGGTTGCTCTTGATTACTTTTTGTCAAGAGGGCTGACAATGTCAACTATCAAACATTTCGGTTTAGGCTATGCCCCCGATAGTTGGGATTCTCTTATAAGTCACATGAAATCAAAGGGCTTCACGCTTTCAGAGATGTTTGACGCTAATCTCGTCAAGCGCAGCGAACGTGACGGAAAAACAAGATATTATGACAACTTCCGTAACCGTGTGATGACTCCGATTATAAACCTCAGAGGGAATGTTATTGCCTTTGGCGGACGAGTTCTTGACGATTCCAAGCCCAAATATATCAACACCTCTGACACTCTTGTTTATAAAAAGACCGATAATGTCTTTGCTTTGAATTTTGCCAAAAACGGCAACCCGGGTTCATTGATTCTCGCTGAAGGATATATGGACGTTATCGCCCTTCATCAGGCAGGTTTTACCAATGCCGTAGCTTCTTTGGGAACTGCCTTAACAAGAGAACAGGCGAGTCTTATAAGCCGTTATACTGATGAGGTTATAATTTCATACGATGCCGATGAGGCAGGGCAGGAGGCTACTCAGAAAGCCATAAAAATCTTTTCTGAAACGGGTCTTAAAGTTCGTGTTCTCAGGCTTGAGGGGGGTAAGGACCCTGATGAAATTATAAAAAATCACGGTAAAGAACGTTTCAGAGCGCTTATTGACGGTGCAGCCAATGATATCGAATACGGAATTTTAAAAATCAGAAAAAAATATGATATTGCTTTTCCTGACGGTAAAATGGGCTTTCTTAACGAAGTAACTGATATTCTTGCTGATTGTAACGATATTGAGCTTGATATTTACGCAAGTAGGTTATCTCAGGAGCTTTCTGTTGAAAAATCGGCAATAATCAGTGAAACTTCCAAAAAGAAGGCGAGAAACCGCTCTAACCGCAGAAAAAATAATTTTGAAGAAATAAAGCGTTCGGCAATTATGCCCAAGGATGATATAAATCCTCAACGCAAACAGTTTGTCAGAGCTGCAAGAGCAGAGGATATACTTTTATCATCTGTTATAAATAACCCTGATTTTTTTGCAACGTTAAGCGATAAGCTTACTCCCGAAAAATTTCTGACAGATTTTAACAAAAGGGTTTATACTTTCATCAGTGACAGACTTCGGCTTGGGCTCAGTATTGAGCTTTCTGTTTTCGCAGGGGAGTTTACTCCCGAAGAAAACGGCAGAATCGCCAAATTTGTTGCTATGAAAAAAGAAATCAGCAATACTCTCAACGAGTGTTTTGATTGCATAAAGGTTCTTGAAGAAGAAAAAGAAAAAAATAATTCAGTTAATCCTGCCAATGTCAGTGATGATGAATTTATGGAACTCTTCAGGAAAAAATTTAATTAACGGAAGTAAAAGTAAAGGAGATTTACTATGGAAACAGTTGATAAAAAAGTGTCAATAACTGCCTTGATCGAAAAAGGTAAGGCCAACAACGGCAAACTTACCACTCAGGACATTAACAATGCTATTCTTGAGATGGACTTTGACATTGAGGAGCTTGACAAACTTTACGAAACTATTGAAAATCAGAATATTGAGATTATCGATGATTTTAATACTGATGACCTTGAAAATCTTGATTTCAATGTTGATATGCCAAAAACATCAGAGTTTGACAGCGTCAGCGTTGATGACAAAAATCAGGGCGCAGATGACCCTGTTAAAGTTTATCTTAAAGAGATCGGACGAGTTCCTCTTCTCTCACCGGAGGAAGAGATTGAGTTAGCTATGAGAATAGCTGATGATGATGAATTTGCTAAAAAAAGACTTGCTGAGGCTAACCTTCGTCTTGTTGTAAGTATCGCAAAGCGCTATGTAGGCAGAGGAATGCAGTTCCTTGATCTCATTCAGGAAGGTAACCTTGGTCTTATCAAAGCTGTTGATAAGTTTGATCATACAAAAGGCTTTAAGTTTTCTACTTATGCCACATGGTGGATTCGTCAGGCTATCACAAGAGCTATTGCTGATCAGGCAAGAACTATCAGAATTCCCGTTCACATGGTTGAAACTATCAACAAAGTTAAAAAGGCAAACAGTCAGCTTCTTCATAAAAACGGCAGAGAACCTACTGCTGAAGAGATTGCTGCTGAACTTGGTATGACAGTAGGCAAAGTAAGAGAGATTCTCCGTGTAGCTCAGGAGCCTGTTTCACTTGAAACTCCTATCGGCGAGGAGGAAGACAGCCATCTTGGTGACTTCATTCCCGATGATGATGCTCCGGCACCTGCTGACGCAGCTTCAATCCTTCTTCTTAAAGAGCAGCTTGATGAAGTTCTTCAGACTCTGACTCCCAGAGAAGCTAAAGTTCTTTCAATGCGTTTTGGTCTTGAGGGAGGACATCCCCACACTCTTGAAGAGGTTGGTAAGTTCTTTGATGTTACAAGAGAGCGTATTCGTCAGATTGAAGCCAAAGCTCTTCGTAAACTCCGTCATCCCAGCAGAAGCAAAAAGCTTAAGGATTTCCTTGATTAATCAAAAACAAATAGCCTCCTTCAGGAGGCTTAATTTTTAGCAGGAGGTATTCCTATGAACAAAGAAACAGCAAAACAAAAAGCAAAAGAGCTTGTTGCTCAGATGACAGTTGAAGAAAAAATTTCTCAGCTTCTTTATACATCAGCTCCTATTGAAAGATTAGGCATCAAGGCTTATAACTGGTGGAATGAAGGTTCACACGGTGTTGCCCGTTCGGGAACAGCTACTGTTTTTCCACACGCTATTGCTATGGCAGCTACTTTTAACCCTGAACTTGTTAACTGCGTTGCAGATGTTATTTCAACTGAAGGACGAGTAAAATATAATCAGCACGTCAGATACAATGACTTCGATATTTTTAAAGGCATAACATTCTGGGCTCCCAATATCAATATTGTCCGTGACCCCCGTTGGGGCAGAGGTCAGGAAACTTTTGGTGAGGACCCCTTCCTTACAGCCACACTCGGTGAATCTTTCATCAAGGGTATTCAGGGTAACGGTGAGTTTTATAAGGCAACAGCCTGCTCAAAGCACTATGCTGTTCACTCAGGTCCCGAAAAAGATCGCCACGGCTTCGATGCTATCGCTTCAATGCACGATATGTATGAAACATATCTTCCTGCATTTGAAAAAACTGTTAAGGCAGGCGTTGCAGGTGTAATGGGCGCTTATAACCGTACCAACGGTGAACCCTGCTGCGCTCACTCTTATCTTCTTGGCGAAGTCCTTCGTAAGGATTGGAACTTTGACGGCTATGTAGTTTCTGACTGTGGTGCTCTTAATGATATTTATGAGTTCCATAAATGTGCTTCCACAAAGGCAGAGGCTGCTGCTATTTCTCTTAAAAACACATGTGACCTTAACTGCGGTCAGATCTATGAGCATCTTGTTGACGCTTATGAGCAGGATCTTGTCACTGAAGAAGAAATTACAGCGGCTGCTGAAAGACTTTATACTATCCGTTTCCTTCTTGGTGAATTTGAAGAAAACAGACCTTTCAGCGATATTGGTTATGATAAGCTTGACTGTAAGGAGCACAGAGATCTTAATCTCAAAACAGCTCAGGAAAGTGTTGTTTTGCTTGAAAACAAAGACTTCCTGCCTATTGATAAAAACACAACTAAAAAGATTGCAGTTGTAGGCCCCAACTCAATGTCTGTTTCAGCTCTTGAAGGCAACTACAACGCTTACGCTTCAGAGTACATAACAGTTGCGGATGGTATTCG
>JAZRME010000067.1:0-3180 GCA_045647325.1 Acutalibacteraceae bacterium
GTGTTGTTGTGTCAGCACCTGCATCAGGTGTTGTTACATCAGCGCCTGTGTCAGCACCTGTGTCTGAATCTGTGTCTGAAACTGTTGCGTCTGTATCTGTTCCTGCGTCGGGTGTAACTGCGCCTGAATTATCGCCGCTTACGCTGCCACCGACTGATGAAGCTGAGCCTGTAAGCTCTGCAGCTTTTAATGCAGCCTCAGTGTAAGTACCGACAGATGAAAATACTGTCAGGCAAACGATTACAACACAAATAATCGCAGCAACAGATTTGATTATTGCCTCTTTCATTGTAAACAACCTCCATTTTTTGTTATAAGGTATATATATAATATCACCTTTTTAACAATATTTCTATAGTTTTTTAAAAAAATATACATTTTTATAAAAATTTTCTGCAAAAAACATCGTTACGGTATCACTTGACAAAGCTTATCAATAAATGGTTTAATAAAATCAGCTTAAATAAACAAACGGGTGATAAATATGAAGAAAATAGGCAGAGAAGTTCTTTTTTTAAAAGCAGTTGACGGCAATCCGAGAAACGGTGAAGGTTCTTTTTTAAGGTTGAATAACGGTTCTATCCTCTACGCTTACACAAGATTTACAGGCTCTGACTGGAACGATGACTGCGCAGCTGATATAGCTGCCCTTATATCTTATGATGAAGGTGAAACCTGGACAGATGAGAGAATTTTATTTCATCACGATGAAAACTCAAGAAATCTGATGGAGCCAAACTTATTAAGACTGAATAACGGTGATGTGGGCATTATTTATCTTCGCAAAGATAAAGGCAGTGAAAACGGTGTTCCCTATTTTGCCCGTTCATCAGACGAAGCCGACACTTTTTCTTCCCCTCAAAAAATCATTAACGATGACAATAATTATTATGTTGTTGAAAACGATCATGTAATAAAGCTTCGCAACGGACGAATTCTGATGCCTGCAAATATTCACTCTGTTGAAACTGACGAAGGATACATTGTAACAGAACACGGATTAAAATGTATTTTTGCCTCTGATGATGACGGAAAAACCTGGCGTGAAATTGCACAAAGACAGGATATCCCCTTCCCCCACAGAAGTGAAACAGGGCTTCAGGAAACATCTCTTTATGAACAGGAAGACGGAAAAATCCGTGCATTTTCAAGAACAGATATGGCTTTTCAGTATGAATGCTTTTCAGATGACTCAGGCGAAAGCTGGACAACACCTGAACCCAACAGATTCTTTTCTTCCCCCGACTCACCTTTATTAATGAGAAGATGCGGCAAATACACCGTTGTTGTGTTTAACCCTATACCAAATTACACCACAAGACCTGATGTTGTCTGGGGCAGAACGCCTCTTGTTTTGGGTTTAAGTGAAAATGACGGCAAAACCTTTGACAAAATGTTTTATCTTGAGGATGATCCCGAAAACGGATATTGTTACCCTGCTTTCTTTTCGGGTGAAGATTATATTCTTGTGTCATATTATCATTCCAACAATTCGGGAATCCCTCTGAATTCAAACAAAATTATTAAAATTGGATATGATGAACTGATATAAAAAATAAGCCTTGTGCCACCGAGCGCAAGGCTTATTTTATAGTTTTAAATAAACTTATGATTTTATTTTTTTAAGCACAGCTTTTTCAAGTCGGCTGACCTGAGCTTGTGAAATACCTACTTCTTTTGCAACCTCGGTCTGGGTTTTGCCCAGCATAAAGCGAAGATTAAGAATTCTTTTTTCACGCTGTGACAGATTTTCTATAGCCTGTTTCAAAAGAATCTCATCAATCCAACTGTCTGCCGTGTTGCTGTCACCGACCTGATCCATTACATATATGGCATCACCGCCGTCATTATAAACAGGTTCATAAAGTGAAATAGGTTCAACTATCGCCTCAAGAGCAATAACTACTGATTCTTTTTTTATATCAAGCTCTTTGGCGATTTCTTCAACTGTGGGCTCCCGCTGAAGCTCATTTGAAAGCTTTTCTTTTGCCTGAATAGCTCTGTAAGCCGTATCTCTCATTGAACGGCTGACACGCACTGAATTATTATCACGCAGATGCCGTCTGATTTCACCTATTATCATCGGAACGGCGTAAGTCGAAAATCTTACTTCATGGGAAATATCGAAGTTATCAATCGCTTTTATCAGCCCTATGCACCCGACCTGAAACAGATCATCGGGATTTTCACCTCTGTTTAAAAAGCGTTGTATAACACTCAGCACCAAGCGCAGATTGCCGTTTATAAGATCCTCTCTTGCTTTTGTGTCCCCTTCTTTTGCTTTTTTGAGAAGCTCCATTTTCTCTTTTTCTTTAAGAACCCTTAACCTGCCTGTATCGACACCGCATATTTCAACCTTTGTAAACTGCACATAAATCGCTCCTTTTATTTTATGTACAGCAAAAGAAAACCGGACAATAAGATTATTGCCCGATTAAAGAATAATTATCCAATTATTGTGATTATTTCATCAGGGGTATCAGCTATAAAATCTGTCCCTGCCGAAATCAGACTTTCACGGCTGCGAAAGCCCCATGTTACACCTACACATTCTATATCTGCATTATGAGCTGTGAAAACATCCACATCAGAATCACCTGCATAAAGAATCTTTTGCCCCTGACAGCCGAGAGATCTGACAGCTTCATATAAAGCCGCAGGGTCAGGTTTGACAGGTACGCCTTCTTTCTGACCCACGGTAACTGTGATAAGATCACCGAAAAAGTGATTTATCAATCCGTTGGCCGCCTCGTGAGCCTTATTGGTAACCACAGCCGTTTTAACCCCTTCGGATTTTAAATGATTGAGCATATTGATAATGCCGCTATAAGGGGCTGTGTTGTCATTGAGATGAAGGGAATAATGCTCTTTGAAAATTTCAAGAGCAAGATTAAAGCAAGTTTCATCAGCGCCCTCAGGAATAGCCCGTCTGATAAGCATAGGTATGCCGTTACCGATAAAAGAACGGACTTCATCAGCCGAACGCTCAGGATAATGCATTTTATTTAAGGTGTAATTGACGGAATTTTTTAAATCTGTGAGAGTGTCAAGAAGAGTTCCGTCAAGGTCAAATATACAAGCTGAATATTTCATCACACCATCTCTTCCGGATGAAATACTTTATCAAATTCATCCTCACTTAAAAAATTAAGTTCAACACAAGCCTGTTTCAAAGAAATG
>JAZRME010000068.1:0-6154 GCA_045647325.1 Acutalibacteraceae bacterium
TAACGGGTTCACCGTTTGAATATTTAAGATTATCAGTGAAAAGCTTAGCTGCTGCCTTTGCCATTCCCATTGACTGATCTTCAAGAGACTGTCTTACACCGAGAGGGCCTCTTCTGGCATCGATAACCGGACGGATACCGATAACAGGATAGTCATTTAAAAATCTATTTTCTGCCATTTTTATCAAATCCTTTCAATAATGTTTACAGTTTCCTGCTTACCAAACTATAATAACACAAACAATTAAAAAATACAATAACAATTAAACAAATTCTGTAATCAGAGATTCTTTCACAGTTCCGTCTGAAAAGACTCTGACAGTTTTAATTTCCTGAGGTTTAAATGTAGTTTTAAAGCTTACATCAGCTGAAATAAAGTTTATTGCGGCATCAGTTTCTTTTCCGTCGGCCTCAATAAGTCTCAGAACAAATCCGTTACCGTCTTCAGCAGATTTTATTGCTGAAACAACAATGTTGTTTTGATCAATCTCTATTCCGCCATAAACCTGAGGCAAAACGCCATCGTGATGAGTTTCCTGATGGGTCTGCAACGGACTGTTAAGCACAAGTGAATCTTTATATAATTCAGCATTCATAAATGAAAAGTGAGGTACAATTTCATAAATAAACTCTTGCTCACCTTTATCAAGAAATTCCATTTCAGCGTCACGGCTGTGCTGACCATAATGATCAAGATATGCACAACCACGGGCAATCATCATTCTTAAATCATTGTCAATGCAACAGAAACTGTATTTGGAGTTATTCAATAAAGCAAGACCTTTACCCTGCTTGTTATGAACATCACACCAGGCATGACAAGGCTCTTCCTGTCCGTTAGTTTCTTTAGTTATAAATCCGTAAGGCATTGAATATGTTACTGAAGACTCATCAACATCAGCTTTGAAAGAAAGCTTTACAGATTTATATTCTTCATCAAAGTCAAGAACAGTCCTTACGCTTAGCTTCTCACTGTTTTTATAAAGAGTATAATATCTTTTTAAGGTAGATTTTCCGTACTTAACAACTGATTTTATTGTAGCTCTTACAGGACCTGATTCAATAAGTTCAAGTGTACCGTCGGCAAACTCCCCTATATCAATATTATAATCATAAATTTTGTGACCCCATGTATCATTTTTAGCATCATCACAGACAATAGCTTTACCTAAATCGCCTGAAGCAAAGTCAAATCCGTTCTCTTTAAAGATATAAGATGATACTGCACCGGAATCCTTATTAAAAGTGATTTTAACCTTGCTGTTTTCAAGAGAAAAATCTGTTGCTTTTAAATCAGTATCATGCTCAGAAACTTCATCTGCAAACTCTTTATGATATGTATAATAAACTCTGTATCCGTAAGCAGGAACATCAGTTTCAAATATACACTTTTTAACATGATCACCGTCAGTATACGAAGCTCTGACAAGCTGATGAGGAACAACGTTTCCTTCACTGTCGAGAACCTTTGCAATACCCTGATCACCGAACTGACCAATTGATTTAACCGGGAAAGAATGAGGATTAAACACAACCATAGGTGACCCTTCACCGCTTTTATACCACATTCTTCCTCTCATTTCAGATACATCTGAGTCGAGGAAATCAGTTGTTTTTATTCTCCATGAGATTCGCTGAGCAGCGAAGGTATTAACATCCAATGCAGTTTCACGGGCAAAGCCAAAAGCGTTATGTGCATCATTGTAGGCCTCTTTAATTGAGCAACCTGCAAGGATATCGTGAAATTGATTAAACATTACCCTCTCCCACGCAGCTTCAAGTTGAGATGAGTGAGGCTGTGAGCCTGTAAGATTACAAGCAAGTACATCAAGTTTTTCAGCTGTAACAAGTTCATTTTCAGCTTTTCGGTTAGCTTCTTTGATTTTGGCATTAGCGCTGTAGCAACCACTCGCATGATGCTGCAAATCTTCTTTGACCCACGGAATATTATCAATATCAGTGTTATTAAAATATTCATCAGGTGATGCAAATTTAAATCCGCCTTTTTTAATAAGTTCTTCAGCATGACGAAGGTGCTCTTTTGAAGGTCCACCGCCATGGTTACCAACACCGATAAACACCATCATAGGTTGATTTTTATTATAATAATGATCTTCCAGACGTTCTTTAAAAACGTCTCCGCCATAACCGTCAGGAATTCTGAAAGCTTTAATCACGCTACCGTCGGGACTCTGCCAATAATGAAGGCTTTCAAAAGGAAGATTTGGTTTTTCAGTATTATTATCAGGTCTGTGGTAAACATAATTATCAATACCTGATTTCTTTAAAATCTGAGGCAACATTCCGTTATGGCCAAACGAATCAACATTGTAACCTGTCTTAACCGGATTGCCGAAATTTTCTTTGAAAAATTTCTGAGAATATAAAAAGTGGCGGCAAAACGCTTCACCTGACGGAATATTGCAGTCAGGTTGAACCCACATTCCGCCGACAACAGCCCATCTGCCCTCTTTAACACGAGTTTTGATTTCATCAAACATTTCAGGCTCTGTCAGTTTTATCCATTTATAATAACCAGCACATGCACTTGTAAACACATAATCAGGGTATTCATTCATTCTGTCAAGAGCAGAACGAAAAGTTGATTTAACAAGAGATAAGCCTTCAGGAACACACCATTGCCACACAGGGTCAAGGTGAGCATTAGCAATAAAATAATAATTAGCTTTCATAAAACTACCTCCTTGAATGTAGTTTACAACAAAAAAATTTAAAGTCAATATATTTATTTAAATCTTGACAAAAAAATATAAATATAGTAAACTGTTAAAGTTGAGTTTTGCGGATGTGGCGAAATCGGCAGACGCGCTAGATTCAGGTTCTAGTGATAGCAATATCATGTGGGTTCAAGTCCCGTCATCCGCACCAAAATGAGTATTCATAAGGTATTTGCCTATGAATACTCATTTTTTATTAAAACAGATTGGTTGAGACACAAAAGAGTCAGGCGTTTGCCTGACTCTTTTGCATATGTTAATTAAATTTTGTTAATGTACCGGCATTATATTCAAAAGGAACAAATCCTGTTTCAAGTGCGGGACTGTTAGTTGCAAGAGTGAAATCACGGTTTGCAGCATCTTTGAATAACGGATCCATAAATACAGCGTTATTATAATATCCCTGTGCAGTAATAATAACTAGTGATTTTCTTTCGAAAAGATCTGTGCTTTTGCCTGACAAAACTTTGCCTCCACGGTCATAGTCCCAATAAAGATTGCTGTCATCCACAAACCAATCTTTTTCAGTATCAAAAGCATACATTGTGGCATTATCAGTTACCATAATGTTATTTGTTGCAGTGAGGGAATTATGATCTTCATGTCTGGTTATTATAAACGCACCTTCGCCGCCAAAAGCAAAAATATTGTTGCGAATCAGATTATCTTCACCATAATGCTGATGGAATGTCTGTGATGAACAATCGTAAACCAGGTTGTTTTCAACAAGAATTCCGCTTGAACCCTCGTCAAGGTAAATTCCCCAACCACCGTAGCCATAAGCGCCTTCATCGCATCCGACATTATAAATTTCGTTGCCTGAAATTACTGTATCAGGTTGTTTACCAAGGGTATATATACCACCCATATCCGAAAGCCAACCGTTACCGATATTATAAATAAGATTATTTTTAATACTGATATTATTTGTCGGATTATCAGCATATCCCCAGGTCCAACCGACTGAAATTCCGGTGTACCAGCCATCGTGAATTTCATTATTTTCTAATTTACAATCGATAGCGTGAGTAATCAGAATACCAATTGCATTATTAAAAATTCTACCGTAAAAGCCTATATGACAATCAATGACGTCAATATTACGGGTAGTAGCAGGGACAACGGAATCGCCATGAATATAGACAGCGTTTCCTCCGATATCATCAAAGAAACAACTATATACACCGCAATCTGATGTTTCGCTTTCAAACTTAAGAGCTGTATATGAAAGACCTTCAAATCGGCAATCTGTAAAATTAATTTCTTTTGATTTCATAATATGAATAGCTGCCGGAACTTCAAATGCTGCCTGCGGATGTTCACCACCATAAACAATATCTGAATAAAAAGGATGGTCAGCAGGAAACGGATTGCCAAAAAACTTTCCGTCAACAGGAGAATAATCTGTATTTATAAAATCAATACCCTGAAAAGAGATACCTTCCGCACCGTCAAAAGTAAAAAGCTGTTCATTAACACCGGCATAAAGAACAGTATTATCAACTGTATCCCCTTCTTCCGGGATATAATACAACTTCTCTTCGGAACGATCAAGATACCACTCACCGGGAAGAGAAAGAGCTTCCTTTACATTTTCAAAAATGAAGTTATCGTCCTCTCTGATGCGCATAGCAGTAGGCTTGATTGTTTCAATGCGCCCTGTCTGAGTATCAACAGATTTAATCGGAAGATGCTCATCACACCAGTAATGCATAATTTTGACTTCAACATCATTCAGATTTGAAAAATTAAGAACATCCTCTTTATGGGCATAAAATGATGCTGAAAAAACAAAAAAATTAGAATCCCAGCTTGCAGGTACGCCCTCTTCATCGCAGGGCTGAGCAACTTTAAGCATACCCTCTTTAGGATATACAGAACGGGACAGACGCTTATCGCCTTTAAAAAGAGCCTGGAAATAATCATCATCAGAATTTATATCTACATCAGAAACAAAAGCATCCACACCGTTGATTTCGGTCTCTGTCCAATCGCTGATTACTTCTGAACCGGAAAAAGAAACCTTCTCGCCGGGATAAGAGCGATAAAGAACATTATCTTTATCATCTGAAGTGAAAGCAACAGTTTCATCAATAATATAACTACCCTCTCTGAACCATACAGTTACTGAATCATCAAAAGAGTTAGCTTTAAGTATCTCTTTAGCTTTTTTGAGAGTTTTTAACGGTGCTTCTGATGTACCTGCGTTGTTATCATCGCCATAAGGGGCAACGACAAGATCGTTTTCACCCAAAATAAATTCGCCTTCATCAAATTCACTCTGTACCTTCTCGGGAGTATCAACAAATACCCCTTCACCGGTAAGCCTGCCCGGACAAAACACCGCACCTAACCAAGTAATAATCGCCATAAAAAACGCAACAACTTTTGTCATAAGATTTGCCTCCTTTTAAGATTAAAACTATGATGATAATATTTTAATTTAATTCAATATATTTTGCAAGTCCTTTTATTTAAAATAATACACAACGGTGAAGCAATATAACTCATCGTAAGACAAATAAACCTGCCGGGTGTCCTTACGAACACTCGGCATATAGTATCGTTTTTAATTAAAACATAACAGGTTTTCCTGTTTTAGCTGATTCATATATTGCTTCAAGAATTTTAGTAACAATATATGCCTGCTCAGGCTTAGTAACAACTTCTTTATCATTAACAACAGCATCAATCCAGGCTCTTGCTTCAATTTCTGAAGGATCATCGCTATTGCCTTCAAAGAATGCAACACCACCTGATTCAAGATCAGGCTGTTCCACCACCTGAAGATTATTTTTAACATAATTGATTCTCAGACCATCACGCATATCTGCCCCTGCTTTTGTTCCGCAGAGAGAAGTAGATGCTTCAAGAGTGTCAAGAGTGTTGAGAGCCCAACTTGATTCAAGAGAAATTGTAGCACCATTTTCCATAACTATGTAACCGAAAGCCGAATCTTCAACGGTAAACTGATCGGGATCCCAATCTCCCCAGGCATTAGCTGTCTGAGTTTGTTTACCAAGTTTTTTATAAACACTGCCGACAACCATTTTGGGCTTATAATTATTCATCATCCACAAAGTGAGGTCAAGAGCGTGAGTACCGATATCAATAAGAGGTCCGCCACCCTGCTCATATTCATTAAGAAAAACGCCCCAAGTGGGAACAGCTCTTCTTCTCAAAGCATGAGCTTTAGCATAATAAATCTCACCAAGCTCATCGTTTTCACAACACATTTTAAGATATTGTGAATCTTTTCTGAAACGGCTCTGATAGCCGATTGTAAGCTTCTTGCCTGTTTTTTCAGAAGCTTCTAACATAGCAAGAGCTTCTTTTGAGTTTATAGCCATAGGCTTTTCACACATAACATGTTTACCGGCATATAAAGCATCAACTGTTATGAAGCTATGTGAACGG
>JAZRME010000069.1:0-3037 GCA_045647325.1 Acutalibacteraceae bacterium
TAAAATGAGCGCATCTATGCCACTTGCACAGGCGCGCTCGATTATTTCTGATGCAGTTGTTATTTCATTATCACCGATAACTGTGTTAAGGGTAAGGTAAACTTTCACCCCTCTTGAATGGCAGAATCTGACCCATTCATCAAGCTCGGCGCAATCAAAATTTTCTGCACCCCGTCTGGCGTTGAGCTCTTTTACACCGAGATAAACGGCATCGGCGCCACAGATCACTGCGGCTTTAAGTGACTCGGGTGAACCGGCAGGGGCGAGAATTTCATAAGGCTTATTCATACTGTTTGTTTTTTGAGAGCTTTAAGCTCTTTGTTGAGTCTGTCAATTTCTCTTTTGGCGATTTCAGCTTCGGTTTTAGCTTTTGAAGCGTCTTCCATATATGCCTGAATTTCACTGCGCAGGGTTGCTGAATTCTGCTCGGTTTTGTGTTTCTCGTCAGCTAATTGTAATGCGCATAAAACGGCAGCCTGAGTAATTGAAAGACGGGGATGCTCTCTCAGAAGGCTTGAAAGAACAAAATCCACTTCATCACCAAGGTTGCGCATATATTGAATATCGTCGTCGGTTGTAAGGAAATAGTCTGAGCCGTAAATACGCAGACGAACCTTATTGATTGACATAACAAAATCTTCCTCTCGGTTAGTTTTGAAAAATTTTTTATAACAATTTAGCCTATTATACTATACTTTTAAAAATAATTAAAGAGCAAAATTGCAAATTTTTATCTTTTTAGACATTACATTTAACTGCGAGTGTACAACGTGCACAAACGCACCTTGAAAAAACTGTTTATTTTTTTGAGCAAAAATTGCGTTGTATAATGACTTTTTGAGCAAAATGTGATATAATCAAACAGATAATAGGATAAGTATTAAAATGCTTCGGAGGCTGTATATGTTTGAACAGATTATAAACTTTGACCGTATGGAACAGGCTGTGACTCTTTTTGGCAGTTTTGATGCAAATATCAAGCTGATCGAGAGTCAGTACGGTGTCAGTGTTATCAGCAGAGGCTCCGATTTAAAAGTGACAGGTGAGGCTGAAAATGTGGCGAAAGCCGTCAGGGCAATTAACGGTTTGCTTACCCTTATCAATAAAGGCGAGGGGCTCAGTGAGCAGAATGTCCGTTATGTTATGAATCTTGTTGATGACGGCAGCGAAGATAAACTTGCCGCTATGGCCAATAACTGTATCTGCATAACCTCAAAGGGCAGACCTGTTAAACCCAAAACATTAGGCCAGGAAAAGTATGTTGAAGCCATTAAAGAAAAAACCATAGTTTTTGGTATAGGACCTGCCGGTACAGGTAAAACTTATCTCGCTGTTGCGATGGCGGTCAACGCTTTCAGAGCTAAAGAAATCAACCGCATTATTCTCACAAGACCTGCTGTTGAGGCCGGTGAAAAATTAGGATTTCTTCCCGGTGATCTGCAACAGAAAGTTGATCCGTATCTTCGCCCTTTATATGACGCTCTTTTTGATATGCTCGGCGCTGAAAATTTTCAGCGTTATCAGGAAAGGGGAAATATTGAAGTTGCTCCCCTTGCTTATATGCGAGGCAGAACCCTTGACGACAGCTTCATAATTCTTGATGAAGCTCAGAACACTACCCCCGAGCAGATGAAGATGTTTCTTACCCGTCTGGGTTTCAACTCAAAAATTGTTGTTACCGGTGACGTTACACAGATTGACTTGCCTGACGGCAAACGTTCTGGTCTGGTTGAGGCGAGTAAAATTCTTAAAAATGTTGATGATATTGAAACAATACATTTCACTGAAAAGGATGTTGTAAGACACAGACTTGTTCAGGATATTATCAGAGCTTATGAAAAATATGAGGAGGTTAAAAGAAGAAAATGAGTGACAAGATTAAAGTTGTAATTTCAGATGTTCAGAAGGCTGTTAAAGTTCCTACGGGAATCAGACTTCTTATTCGTCGTTGTTGTAATGCCGTGCTTGTTAACGAAGGGTTTGAAGGCTCGGTTGAGGTCAGTGTGCGTTTTGTTGACGATGAAGAAATTCACGCTCTTAACCTTCAATACAGAAATGTTGACCGAAGCACAGATGTGCTTTCTTTCCCCTTGGGTGAAAACGGTGTTTATGACATCAATTATTCAACAGGGGCAAAAATGCTCGGTGATATAGTTATCTCTGTTGAACACGCTATTGTTCAGGCCAAAACATACGGCCACTCACTTCAGCGTGAAATAGGTTTTCTTACTGTTCATTCAATGCTTCACCTTCTCGGCTATGACCACGAGGCAGGTGGCATCGAGCAGGTAAGAATGAGAGAAAAAGAAGAGGCAATTCTTACCCAGCTCGGTCTTAAAAGACATAGCAGCTATTACCTTGGTGAGGAATAATTATGAAAGCTTTTATAAAAGGTTTCGGCTATGCTTTTAAAGGAATTGCCTACGGAATTGTAAATGAGAGAAATTTCAGGTTTCATATAAGTATTTTTGTTTATATGATGTTTTTTCTGCTGCGTTACGATTTTTTTGAGGTCAATAAAACGGAGTTTGCTCTGCTTCTGATGATGTCATCTCTCGTTATGGCAGGTGAGCTCATTAATTCGGGAATTGAAAACGCAGCGAATGCAGCGACTCTCGAAAAAAATAATTTTGTTAAAATAGCAAAAGATACTGCGGCCGGCGGTGTGCTTGTTCTTTCAATTTTTTCTGTGATTATCGGAATAGTTATTTTGTATCAGCCTCTTGCTTTTGAGCAGCTTTTTGCTTATTTCATAAACAACCCTGCTTATATTGTTGCTCTTGTTATCAGCCTTGCAGTTGACGGAGTTTTTATTTTGGCAGGACCAAAAAAAATCATAAATTTTTTAAGAGGTAAAAAGAATGACTAAAACCGCTTTTATAGCTATTGTCGGCTGCCCCAATGTTGGTAAGTCGTCTATTCTCAACAGAATGTTAGGGCAAAAGATTGCTATTGTATCTGATAAACCACAGACTACACGCACTAAGATTATGGGTGTTCTCACCAAAGGTGAAACCCAGCTTGTTTTTACCGACAC
>JAZRME010000070.1:0-1666 GCA_045647325.1 Acutalibacteraceae bacterium
CCGTGACACCGAAATGATGATGGACATAGCTGTTTACAATATGAAAAAAGGTGAAAGCAGAACATTCACTCTGCCCGAAGATGAGCTTGCGGTTATGCTTGTTCTCGCTGATGTTACTTTTAAATTTAACGGTGTAGAAAAGCACGCGACACGCGGAAGCCTTTTCTCAGAAGGCCCTTCAACCGTTCACGTTTCAAAGGGCGTCAGCGTAACGGTAACTGCCAATGCGGACAGTGAGGTTCTCACTCAGAGTGCAGAAAACGACCGTGATTTTCCTGCAAAATATTACGCCCCTGAGGACTGTGACTATTTCACCTCCTGTCAGGGCAAATGGGAAGATACAGCGGTCAGAGATGTTGTTACTGTTTTTGACTACAAAAATGCCCCCTATTCCAACATGGTTCTCGGTGAAATTCAGACACGCCCCGGCAGATGGTGCAGTTATATTCCTCACAGTCATATTCAGCCTGAGGTTTATTATTATAAATATGAGCGGCCTGAAGGATTCGGCGCTTGTTTTATCGGTGAAGATGTTTATACAATCAAAGACGGAAGTGTAGCTCATTTCCCCGGTGGACTTAATCATCCTCAGGTAACTGCTCCGGGCTTTCCTATGTACACTGTGTGGATGATAAGACATCTTCCTGACAATCCGTGGATTGACCGTGTTGACGATGAAAGATATATGTGGCTCAATGACGGTCAGGTTCAGAAGTTTGACAGAGAAATAAAATGATTAAAAGAGTTTTGATTTCAACTGTGGCAGTAGGGGTTGTCTTTGCTGCCGTTGGTTTTGATAACAAGCTGAAATTTACTGAATATACCATTGAATCTGACAAAGTGTCAAAGCCTGTCAGAATTGCTTTTTTATCAGATATTCACAGCGCAGAGTATAAAGATGAAGGCAGACGGCTTTTCAGCCTTATTGACAAGGCTGAGCCGGATTGTGTTTTGCTCGGTGGTGATGTTTTTCATAAATATGCCTCTGATGAGTCATTTAACGCTACCTACAGGCTGATAAAAAATATTCATCTTAAATATAACAACTGTTGCTTTGTTACAGGCAATCACGAAATTCAATGCGGCAAAGCTGATGAAATCAAAAAGTCGGTCAGTTCGCTCGGTATAAATATTCTCGGTGAAGAAAGCTTTGTTTTTACTTCCTCTCAGGGTCAGCCTTTTCTTGTGGGCGGCACTGATTTTGCAGGTATTGGTGAAGATATTGTTTTAACTCAGAAAGAGCACTTCATCAAAAAAGCAGAAGAAACCGGTTTGTTTTCTGTTCTTGTGCGCCATGTTCCCATGCGTGTTGACGGTGACAAAAAAACAGACCTTATTTTAAGTGGACACAATCACGGTGGATTATGGCGATTGCCTAAAACCAATTTAGGTGTTGCCGGGGGAGGAGGAAAAGTTTTTCCCCGATATGCCTACGGAAAATATAATTTTGAAAATTACTGCCTTATAGTCGGCAGCGGAATAACCACTGAAACATACCTTATGCCCAGGCTTTATAATCCTCCTGAGGTTGTCAGTGTCAGAGTTATTCCAAAAAAATAAAGGAGGTTTTCTCTTGAATAGTTATTCTCCAAAAACTGTTTGTCTTACAGCGGGTGAAGCTGTTGTGCGTTATCTTGACAATCAGTATGTCACCAAGTCGGAGGCC
>JAZRME010000071.1:0-5026 GCA_045647325.1 Acutalibacteraceae bacterium
GAGGAAAAATCCGATTAACCACTTATTTGGGAGGTAAATTAAAATGAAACACGGCAAGAAGTATGTTGAAAGCTCAAAGCTTGTTGACAGAACAAAGCTTTATGAGCCTGCAGAAGCTCTTGAAACTGTTGTTAAAACCGCTTCTGCAAAATTTGATGAAACAGTAGAAATCCATGTCCGTCTCGGTGTTGACTCTCGTCATGCTGACCAGCAGGTTAGAGGCGCTGTAGTTCTCCCCAACGGTACAGGTAAAAAGGTAAGAGTTGCAGTTTTCGCAAAAGGCGATGCTGCTGAAGCTGCAGTTGCTGCAGGCGCTGAGGTTGTCGGCGCTGAAGATCTTGTAGCTAAAATCCAGGGCGAAGGTTTCCTTGATTTTGATGTTGCTATCGCAGCACCTAATATGATGGGTCTCGTTGGTCGTCTTGGTAAAGTGCTCGGACCTCGTGGTCTTATGCCCAGCCCCAAAGCAGGTACAGTAACACCTGATGTTGCTAAAGCTGTTGAAGAGGCTAAAGCAGGTAAGATCGAATATCGTCTTGATAAGACAAACATCATCCATTGCCCCATCGGCAAGGTATCATTCGGCGCAGAGAAACTCGCTGAGAACTATCACACCCTTATCACTGCTATCGAAAAGGCTAAGCCCGCAGCTGCAAAGGGTCAGTACATCCGTTCTTGCGTTCTCGCAACAACAATGGGCCCCGGTGTTCGTATCAACCCCGCAAAGGCCAGTGCTGTTACTGCTGAATAATTAAAAATACTTGACACGGAGCGATTCGTGTGGTATTATATCAAAGCTGTTCTTTTGCTTAAGACAGCAGGTGCTTAATGCATAATGGGTAAACCCACCTGCCGAGGTTAGGAACATACAGAATATTTTGTATGTATTTCCCTGCCTGCAGTTTGTGGGCAGGGATTTTTTCTCGCATATGCACCACTTACTTAAAGTACAGAGAGGTGAAACAAAACATGCCAAGCGCAAGCGTATTGGAACAGAAGAAGCAGGTTGTTGCTCAGCTTTCAGAAAGACTTGAAAAGTCAATCGCAGGTGTTGTTGTTGAATACAAAGGTATCACTGTTGCAGACGACACAGCAATGCGTAAAGAGCTCAGAGAAGCAGGTGTTGAATACACTGTTGTTAAAAACAAACTTCTCGGTCTCGCTATTAAAGACACAAGCCTTGAAGCTATGAGCTCAGCTCTTGAAGGCACAACTGCTATCGCAACCAGCAACGATGACTATGTAGCAGCTGCTCGTGTACTCAACAAGTACGCAGAGAAGATTGAGTCTTTCAATCTTAAGACAGGTTACATTGACGGTGAAGTTATCAGCGATGATAAGCTTAAGGAACTTGCAACACTTCCCTCAAGAGAAGTATTGCTTTCTATGGTTGCAAATGTATTCAGCGCACCTATCGCATCTTTTGCACGTGCGGTTCAGGCTATTGCTGACAAAAACTCAGACGGAGCAGAGGCTCCCGCAGAAGCTTAATTTAAGCTAAAAACAAAAATTATTTTAATTAAAATTTATCAGGAGGATGACTAAAATGGCATCAGAAAAGATTACAGCAATCGTTGAAGAGTTAAAGACTCTCTCAGTTCTTGAGCTTTCAGAGCTCGTTAAAGCAGTAGAAGAAGAATTCGGCGTATCAGCTGCAGCAGCAGTTGTAGCAGCTGGCCCCGCAGCAGGCGGCGCAGCAGCAGCTGAAGAAAAGACAGAATTTGACGTTGTTCTTGCAGACGCAGGCGCACAGAAAATCAAAGTTGTTAAGGCTGTTAAAGACATCACAGGTCTTGGTCTTGCAGAAGCAAAAGCTCTCGTTGACGGCGCTCCCAAGGCTGTTAAAGAAGGCGCTTCTAAAGAAGAAGCTGAAGACATCAAAGCTAAACTTGAAGAAGTTGGCGCAAAAGTTGAACTTAAATAAGTTTAATTACAAAGATAAGACCGTAGTCCTTGTGACTACGGTCTTTTTTTGCTTTATTAGTTTTTATAAAATTTCTAAAAGCTTATTGACGTCTTCCTCTGTTGTTGCCCAGCTTGTAGCAAAACGAACAACGGTATGATTTTTATCATACTTTTCCCAATAAGAAAAGCCGATATCTTTTTTTAATTTTTCCATCATTTCGTTTTCCAAAACAACAAATTGCTGATTAGTGGGGGAGTCCACAAAAAGTTGATATCCTTTTTTTATAAGCCCGTTTTTAAGAATGTCAGCCATTCTGTTGGCGTATCTTCCGATTTTAAAGTAAAGCTCATCAGTGAAAAGCGCATCAAACTGAACACCTGTTAATCTGCCTTTTGCAAGGAGCGCACTGTGATTTTTTGCAATAGTGAGAAAATGATCGGGCATATTACCTTTTGTGAAAACAACAGCTTCACCACAAAGTGTGCCGCATTTTGTTCCACCGATATAAAACACGTCACAAAGCGCCGCAATATCTGAAAGAGTTACATCGGTGTTGCTGCTTGTGAGTGCATAGGCAAGTCTTGCTCCGTCAAGATAAAGAGGAATGTTATATTCTTTACAAACAATAGAAATATCAAACAATTCCTGCTTTGAATAAAGAGTGCCGTATTCAGTGGGATGAGAGATATAAACCATACCGGGGAAAACCATATGCTCAAAGTTTTCATCATTATAAAAATTTTTGAGTAATGATAAAAGATCAATTGCGTGAATTTTGCCCTGATGATTTGGTAAAGAAAGCACTTTATGGCCACGTGCCTCAATTGCACCGGCTTCATGGTTGCCGATGTGGCCGGTGTCAGCAGAAATAACACCCTCATAGGTTTTGAGCAAAGAGTCAATAACCACAGCGTTAGATTGAGTTCCTCCTACGAGAAAAAAGATTTCAGCGTCGGGGCAGTTGCAGGCTGCTTTTATTTTTTCTTTGGCAGCAAAAGAGTATTCATCAGACCCGTAACCCGGTTGGGATGCAAAATTGGTTTCGATCAATTTTTTAATCACTTCAGGGTGGGCTCCATAGTTATAGTCGCATTCAAAAGATAACATTTAATTCACCAAATTATTTCTGATAAATCTTTACATAGTCAACAACAAACTCGGTATAAAAGTCTTTATCAAGGCCGATGTCATCAGGGAATTCCAGTGAAACGATAACATCTTCAGGCACCTGAGAGGTTCCGTTGCCGAAGCTTGAGCGAGTTGTTTCAACGCCGTTGATATAGAAAATATATTCATCTTCAGTCCATTCAAGACCGTAAGTGTTATATTCTTCATAAATGTTGTTTCCGTTAAATCTGCCGAGGTTAGCGGACTGGAAACCTTCCTGCTCACCGTCAACACCGGCGCAGTGAATTGTGTGTGTAACACAGTTGCCGCTGAGTGTTTCGCCATAGCTGAATGCTTCAAAAATGTCAATTTCAGCTCCGCCTACACCGCCTTTTGATATAGATGCTGTGTAGGGTGCATCAGCCTGAATCCAGAAAGCGCTCCAATAATCTTCACCGGGGTTGCAGATGCAGCGAATTTCAAAATAGCCTCTTGTGTAACGCTCTTTGATTTTTACTGCGCCTGAGTACCAGCCTTCTCCGTATTCACCGTCAGTGAGATATTCACCTGCGATGATAAGGTTGCCGTCTCTTACAAAAACCTGACTCGGTGCATTATAGCCTCCTCGTCTGGGTCCGTTGCCTCTTGTCTGCCACAGGTCTGTGTTAAGTGAATCACCTTCAAACTCGTCATAAAAAACAAGTGAATAATCGCTCAGGTCAAGTTCCTGACCTCTCGGGGTTGTGGGCATACCGAAAGCGAGCATGCCAAACATTTCAACAGCTGCAAGTATTCCTGCGAAAAAACCTTTGATTGAAAAAGAGCTGAATGCTTCACCGAGATAATAAAAAATGTTTTTTAAAGCCCATTCTTCTCTGATAGCGAGTCCTAATGCTTCTGAAATTTTATCTAACATAATTAAATTACTCCTTTTTATTTATAAATAAAACCCTCCCGATTGCGCAAATCGAGAGGGACTTTTATCAGTCAAGCTCAACTGAAAATTCGTTGTAAGCGTACCATCTTGATGTATTAAACTTTCTTGCACGGAAGATAATTTCGTTTTCATAAACTTCCATCCAGAATCCCATACCGTTCCAAGGAATACCGTAGCGGTTAACGATACCGTAAGTGGGAAGGTTGACATAAGTTACACCGTTGTGTTCTTCAACGCAGCAGAAATCTTCACCAAAAAGGTTTTGTAAAACAGCACCGTTGATGCCTGTATGAACATGACCGCTGATAAAGATAACGTTGTTGTATTTTTCTAAAATGGCGGTAACTTTTTCTGTGTATCCGGGTTTTAGACCGCCGCTTTCATAAATAACATCCTGACCGTTAACACCTGCAACAGGAACGTGGCAGACTACAAATGCCGGTTTACCTTCAGCTGTTGCACGGGCAAGTTCACTGTCAAGGAACGCAAGCTGGTCGTCATAAATGTCACAGCTGTCCCAGTTGTCTTCACTCTGGTCACCAAGCATAATGAAAGTATAACCCTTAACATCTGCGCTGTAATAAACGTTTTCGATGTTATGGCCGGTATATTGCTTATGATATTTAATAAAGTTTTGTCTTGCTTCTTCGTTAGTGAATTCTTCGGGGTGACCGATTTCGTGGTTACCTGTAGCAACAATCCATGCTGACGGATCGGTTGCACAGTGTTTATCCATCAATTCATAAAAACAAGCAACAGAAGCTTCATCACCGTAGTTGGTGAGGTCACCTGCAACAACTACAGCGTCAGCCGGTGTGCTGTTACGGGCGATATCTTTAAGGCCGAATGTGAAATTCCATTTTCCTAAAGGAAAACGGTCGTCAAGGTGCAGGTCAGAAACCATGGCAACATTCAGCAAAACTTCATCTTCTTCAACAGGTGAATAGCTGACGAAGGGAAGCACTGTCTGAAAAAATGCTAAAATAAAAGCGAGAACTTGTTTTAAAAAAGCTAACATATAATCATCATACCTTTCAAGAAACATTAAAAACATTATAACTTAAAATTTCTGATTT
>JAZRME010000072.1:0-4845 GCA_045647325.1 Acutalibacteraceae bacterium
TATAATGCAAAAGTAGAGCATCTTATTATAAATGCTGCTGAGTGTGAACCACTCCTTCGTACTGACAGATACATAATGTGTAATTTTGCAAGTGAAATTATTTCAGCTTGTGAGTCAATCCGTGACCATTTAGGTGCTTCGGATTGTACAATTGCGCTCAAAAAAGGATATAAACAAGAAATTGCATCTCTTGAGGTGGCTATTCTTGCAACGGCTTCAAAAGTTAAAATTCATAAAATGGACAGTTTTTACCCCGCCGGTGATGAACAGGTTATTGTCTGTGAAGTAACCGGTAGAGTTGTACCTGCCGGAGGCATACCTCTTGATGTAGGTTGCGTAGTGTCCAATGTTGCAACAGTGTTAGCTGTTTATGACGGGTTAAACGATAAACCTTTCACTCATAAGTTTCTTACTATGACCGGTGAAGTAAGAAATCCTGTTGTTTTACACGTTCCGTTGGGAACTTCATTTAAAGACTGTCTTGCTCTTGCCGGTGGAGCAAATATTGATGATTATTTTGTTATTTGTGGCGGACCAATGATGGGTAAACCATTGACAAAAGAGGAGGCACTTAATTCAGTTGTTACAAAAACAACTTCGGGTTATTTGATTTTGCCTAAACAATCAAGATTGCCGTCTCTTCATCAGACTCCTGTGGAGCATACATTAAATCGAGCAAGATCCGCTTGTATCCAATGTAATTTTTGTACTCAGATGTGTCCGAGAAATATGCTCGGCCATCCTATTGAACCGCATAAGATTATGCGTAAAATTGCTCGTGGCTGCGTTGAAGATATGCTTGATGACCCTGTTGTTGTCAACGCTCTTCTTTGCTGTGAATGCGGAGTATGTGAGCTTTATGCCTGTCCCATGCAGCTTCAGCCCCGAAAAGTAAATTCACTTGTTAAACAAGCACTTGGTAAGAATGGTATCAGGTATCAAAAAACAGGTGAAGAATATTCGGTTAATATTAACCGTGAATATCGAAAGATTCCTTCCAAACGAGCTGCTAATCGTGCAGCCGTCGGAAAATATTATGATTATACTATTAAAACTTGCAAAGAATTTACTCCTGATGAAGTTAAAATTCCCGTCAGGCAGCATATTGGTGTTCCTTCTGAGCCGGTTGTCAGCGTTGGTGACAAAGTGAAAACAGGTCAGCTTATTGCCGTATGTCCTGAAGGAAAAATGGGTGCCAATATCCATGCATCAATTGACGGTGAAGTAACTTTTGTCAGTGATGTAATTATTATAAAAAGATAGGGGTGAAGAGATATGTACGAAACAATAGGTTTTCTTGAACTTAACAGTATTGCTAAAGGAATAGAGGCTGCTGATGCAATTCTCAAGGCTGCTGATACTGACTTGATTTTTGCAAGAGCAGGTTGCCCCGGTAAGTATTATATTCTCTTTACCGGTGAAGTTGCTGCCGTTAACGCTTCTCTTGAGGCAGGAGCATTGATTGGTGGCTCAAATACTGTTGATAAATGTCTTATTCCAAGAGTGCATCATCAGGTGATCTCTGCTATAAATGCTGCAGTTGAACCTGTTGAAACCAATGCTCTCGGAGTTATGGAGTTTTTCAGCGTTACAGCTGCTGTATATGCTTCTGATGCTGCAGTTAAAGCTGCTGATGTCAGCCTTATGGATGTAAGGCTCGGTACCGGTATCGGCGGTAAATCATTTGTTATTTTAACGGGTGATGTTGCTGCTGTAAATGAGGCTGTTGCTTGTGGAATTAACACTGAGAATGCAAACGGAATGGTTGTTTCCAGTGTTGTTATTCCAAATCCAAGACCTGAAATTTTTAATTCTATTATGTGATGAGGTGTTAAGATGTCATCAGATGCATTTCAGGATAAAGCCCGAATTATTCAGGAATTTGTTCCGGGTAAGCAGGTTACAATGGCTCATCTTATTGCCAACCCTGAACCGGACTTATATAAAAAATTAGGTGTTGTGAGCAAAAAACGCGGAGCTTTGGGCATTATGACTATCACTCCCAGCGAGGCAGCAATTATCGGCGCTGATGTTGCTACAAAAGCAGCTGATGTTGACATTGTTTTTGTTGACAGATTCAGTGGCTCTTTGGTTATTTGTGGTGATGTTGCCAGTGTCGAGGCCGCTTTAAGAGATGTGCTCGAAACACTTAAAAACATATTGAAATTCACTTCAACAGAAATTACAAGAACTTAACTATGAAAAAGAATATTATGCTTATCGGTTCGAGTACTTGTGGCAAAACTACTCTTTGTCAAAGACTTAACGGACTGAAAATTGAATATCAGAAAACCCAGACAATCGGTGTTATCAACAACACTATTGATACGCCGGGTGAATATCTTGAAAACCGTCAGCTTTATAAAGGACTTATTGTTACTGCAGCTGACAGTGATCTGATTTTATTTTTGCAGGATGCAACTGATGAAAGATTCAAATTTTCTCCGGGTCAGGCAGCTTTTTTTAATGTGCCTGTAGTTGGAATTGTAAGTAAGATAGATATTGCATCACAGGAGCAGATTGATGATGCAGTGGAACTTCTTGAACTTGCCGGCTGTGAAAAGATTTTTTTAACAAGCGCAGACACAGGTGAGGGGACACAAGATTTACTCAATTTTCTTGAGGACTTTGATGAGGATAAAATTCTCATTTAATTTTAAATAACAGAAGGTGTTCATTATGAAAATCGAAAACAAAGAACAGTACAGAGGCGTTTACTCATTGCTTCTTACACCATTCAATGAAGATCTGAGCATTGACTATGATGCTTATGCAACTTACGTTGAGTGGCAGGCTGCACAGAATCCACACTTCCTCTTTTCTGTTTGCGGTAGCTCAGAAATGACCATGCTTACTCTTGAAGAGCGTATCAAGGTAGCTACAACTGCTGCTAAATATTCAGGTGACGTTCCTGTTTTTGCAACAGCTAACCTTGAGCCCACATGGCTTTCTCAGGTAGAAGAAGTTAAAAAAATGGAACAGACCGGTGTTGCAGGTCTTGTTTTCACTTCTAACGGTTATGGTAACGATGATGACAGAATGGTAACTTATATGCAGGAACTTGCATCAAAAACAAGTCTTCCTATTATGATTTATGAATTCCCCGGTTTGCCTAACGCTCGTATCAGCGGTAAAGCTTATGCTGAAATTGCCAAAATTGACAATATGATCGGCATTAAAGATACCACAAGCACTCTTCCCAAAATTAAAGATAAGATTGCTGTTCAGGGCGAATCAAACGTTCTTCAGGCAAACATTCCTTATCTTTTTGAAGCATATAAAGAGGGTGCAAGAGGCGTTGTAGCAACTCCTTCTTCTTGTGGTGCAGGTAAAGCTATGAGAAAAATGTATGATGCTTTCTTTATTGATAACGATATGGAAGCAGCACAGAAATATTTCGATCATATCTGCCTTATCGACAACGGTATTGACAGTGGATTTATGGTAAGTGCAAAATATCTCTGTATGCTTCAGGGCTTGCCTTTCAAACCTATCCTCAGAGACGGCAGAACTCTTTCACCTTCAAGATGTCAGGGTCTTAAAGTATTCTGCGATTACGCTAAAGCAAACGGAATTTTATAATTGGTGATTTTATGGGGAAACGATATCTTATAGTTAACGCAGATGATTTTGGAATGTGTTCATCACATAATGAAGCTACATTTGAGCTTTTTGAATGTGGCGGTATAACCTCTGCTTCTCTTATGGTGCCTTGCGGTTGGTCAAAACATGCTGTTCGTTGGTGCCAGAAACATAAAGAGTATTCTGTTGGTGTTCATCTTACTTTTACAAGTGAGTGGGGTGGATACCGTTGGGGTCCTGTTGCCCCGTATGGAACAGATACCCTGCGTGATTCCGAAGGATATTTTCATCATGAGTGTGAAGCTTTTGAGGCTCAGTGTGATGTGAGTGAAGTAGGTAATGAAATCAGAGCGCAGATCAATAAAGCTAAAAATCTCGGCCTTAATGTTTCTCACCTTGATACTCATATGGCTGCGCTTTACGGTCTTTGCGGCAACTTTGATTTGATGCCGAAAGTTTTTGAAATTTGCAATGAGTTTGAGCTTCCGTTCAGAATGTATCGTTTTCCACATGAAGATTATGTACCTGAAGGGCTTGACTTGCCTATACCAATGTATGAGAGATTTGTACGCAGCTATTCTAATATTGCTGATATGTATAATGTTCCCATACTTGATTATCTCATTTATCCCGAATGCCCTCAGGAAGCATATAAAGATTATGAAACTTTCAAGAAGTTTGTAATCAACCGTCTTGTAAATATTCCCGATGGTGTAAGTGAAACCTATATCCATCCGTCACTTGAAACTGATGAGATTAAAAATATCACAGCGAAGTGGTGGAAGCGTGTCTGGGAATTTAAACTTTTCTCTGATCCACAGACAAGAAAAATTCTTGAATCTGAAGGTATAGAGTTAATAAATTATGATGATCTTGTAAAAATCAGAAAAGGTATCAGATAAAGTTTAACGGCTTGAGAGTTCTCAAGCCGTTAATTTTATCTTCTTGTTTTTATAACTGCGTTTAATGCTTTGCTGACGGCAAAACCGACAACAAGACAAACGACCCATTCGATAACTGCATTTGCTGTTACGATTGCGCCTATAACCTGACTTACATTTTCACCCAACTGGAGGCCTGTGAGGCTATCCATTGAGAAGCAGGTGATAAGAATTGCAACAAAGAGCAAAGTGTTAAATAAACCGGTGCTGAATGCTGTTGCAGCGTAGGAAATCATTCCGCTTTTTTTCTTGAAAGCTTTAAAAATAAGACCTGCAATAAGACCGGCAAGAATTCTCGGTACAAAGCAAATAAGCACAGTGC
>JAZRME010000073.1:0-7030 GCA_045647325.1 Acutalibacteraceae bacterium
GTTCGAATCGGAATAATGGATGAATACGCAGGGTTCCATATCGCCTTCGGAATTGATATGGATATAGTTTCTTCCGCCTGCAATACATCCGCCGACATATTCACCGTCATTCTGGAAGTCCATAATAAACAAAGGCTTACCTGTCTGGCTGTTGCGGATTTTACGAAGCCATCTGTACATCTCAACTCTCTGCTCAGGGGTGGGGATAAGTTCGGGCGCAGCACCGCTGCCGATAGGCATATAGTTAAAATAAAGACCGAACTTCACGCCCTTCTGGAGCATAAGGTCAAGGAACTCGTCACTTGTGACATAAGGTATATTCTGACTTGTGTAGCAAACTGAGATACCGAAAAGACATCCGTTCTTTTTAAGAAGATCCATAGCTGCCATGGTTTCGTTATAGCTGCCGTCACCTCTACGGGCGTCGTTGCTGCCCTGTGAACCTTCAATACTTAAAGCGAGAGTAAGGTTACCTGTTTCAAGCATATCCTCACAGAATTTCTGATCAACAAGTGTAGCATTGGTGTAAGCGAGAAATGCACAGTCCGGATGGGCTTTGCAAAGTCTGATAACGTCATCTTTTCTCACAAGAGGTTCGCCACCGGTGAACATATAGAAGTGAGTGCCCATTTCAACGCCTTGTGAAACAATACTGTCAAGCTCTTCGTAAGAAAGGTTGAGCTTGTGACCGTATTCGGCGCTCCAGCAACCTTTGCATTTTTTGTTACAGGCACTTGTCGGGTCAAGAAGAATAATCCAGGGAATATTACAACCGTATTTGTCACGGTTTTCTCTTACGGCTTTAGTACCTCTGAGTCCGCCGCCGACACCGAATGCCATAATCATCTTTCTCAGATGATCGTGGTTGACATCACGGAACACATGCTCTGCATATCTGAACCATACACTGTTTTCGTCAGCAATAGCTTCTTTTGCTTTTTGGAAATTTTTTTGAGGAAAAACTTTAATAAAAAGCTTTTCTGCAACATCAGCAAGTTTTGTGAGATTTTTACGGGGGTTTTTATGAACATACTTAAGGGTATGTTTAACCAGCAGATCGATAGATGCCCATTGAATCTTTTCTTTGATCATCGTAAATCCCCTTTCAAAAAGTTTACATATAGTTATATATTTTTACATATTTTTTTGATAAAGTCAACAGATACCACAATTATTATTTGTTATGATGAACAAAAAATAAAAAATGTTTTTCAAAAAAGAAATTTATCTGTTGAAAAAAATCCTTTGGCAGGTTATACTACTGTGGTTAAGATTTTATTATAGGTATTTATGTCAATCAATATAACTCGGAGGAAAATATGAAATCAAAAATATTCAACATAATTAAAGTAGCTTTTGCTCTGGGGTTATTTGCTGCAATAGTTCTTAATTATGATTTTCTTTCTAACCTTGATGTAAGAGAACTGATTTCTGCGGCAGACAGTCTGGTTCTTGCGGCAGCAATTGTTGTGGGCATATATGTTGCCAAATCATTTGTTTTTATTGTTCCTGCTTCTCTGGTTTATATTTCGGTGGGTATGGTTTTTGAAACGTGGCAGGCGATTATCATAAGCGCTGTGGGCATTATGCTTGAAATTGTCTGCACCTATTATCTCGGAAGATTTCTCGGTAAAGACGCTGTTACAAGTAAGCTCAGCAAAATCAAAGCCGGTAAAAAGCTTCTTGATATGAAATCAAAAAATAAAAATCTTGTTGTTTTTACTGCCCGTTTTACAGGGCTGCCTATTGATTTTTCAAGTCTTTTTATGGGAGCATTTGATTTTAAATTTATACCGTATTTTATTTTGTCGATGCTGGGTATTATGCCGAGAGTGGTTGTGATGACAATTGTTGGCGAAGGTTTTTATAATCTGATACCCATGAAATATATAATTACCGCTGTTATTGTGGCTATACCTGTTTGTCTTATTGCGTTTTTGGTATTCAAAATAATAAAAAGCAGAAAAAACAGCAAATTAACAAATTTTTAACAAAAAAGTATTTGCAAAAATCTATATTGATGATATAATAGGCTGTCACAGTGTTTACTATGGAAAGTCTGCACATCTTAAGGAGGATATAAAATGGCGACGCCGATTTTAGAAATTAAAAATCTGAAAAAAAGCTATGGCTCCCATCAGGTTTTAAAAGGAGTTTCTTTTAATATCGAACCGGGTAAAATTGTTGGTCTGTTAGGCCCTAACGGTTGCGGTAAAACATCAATGATAAAATCAATCGTTGGTCTTATAAATGACTATGAAGGCGAGATTCTTATTAACGGAGAGAAACCTGGTGTCAACTCAAAAAATGACATCGCATATCTCCCTGAAAAGAATTTTCTTCCTGCATGGATGACTCCGAAAGCAGCTATCAACTATATGGCTGATTTTTACAAAAATTTTAATAAGGACAAGGCTTATCAAATGCTTCGTGCATTTGAGCTTGACGAAAAACAAAAAATTAAAACTATGTCAAAAGGTCAGCAGGAAAAGGTTCAGCTTCTTCTTGTTATGAGCCGTGAAGCAAAGCTTTACATTCTTGACGAGCCGTTGGGCGGTGTTGACCCTGTTGCAAGAGATTTTATTATGGAAACTATTATGAAAAATCATCTTGCTGACTCAACAATTCTTTTGTCAACTCACCTTATTTATGACATTGAAGGTATTCTCGACAGAGTTGTTATGATTAAAGGTGGCGTTCTTGCCGCTAACACAGACGTTAAAACTATCAGAAATCACAATATGACAGTTGAAGCTTTGTTTAAGGAGGTGTTCCGCTATGATGCTTAAGGTTCTTAAAAATGATTTTATCTCAACAGGTAGAATTATGGGTATCATCTACATTATTGTTGCGGGTATCTCAGCAATTACGCTTGTTTCTCATTATGTTAAGTCAAGTGAAGATATGACAATCACCGAAGTCCTCGGTATCGCAGCGTTACTTCTCGTTTCTTTCTGTCTTTTTGTGCTGACGGTTGTTATTGTTCTTTCAGACTTCCAGAAAAGTCTTTACGGTGAGCAGGGGTATCTTACATTTACCCTTCCTGTTAAGAGCTGGATGATTCTGGCTTCAAAGGTTTTGGTTGCAACAACATGGTTTGTTATAGCTCTTGCTGCTCTGTTGGGTAGTTTATGGATAACCGTGGTTGTTTTTAAAGAAGAGATTTTGGGCGAAAATTACGACTTGATTATGGGTATGCTTGAGCAGATTTCAACAATCAATGTTACCTCAATCGCAGTGTCACTTGTTATCAGACTTCTTCTTTATTTTGTTGCATTTGCATTTTTCACAATCACTATTTTCTTTACAAGCACTATTGCCAACACAAGACATTTTCAGAAAAAGAGTATTTTCTGGACAATTGTTTTATTTGTTCCGATTGCAGGTCTTGCAACAAAACTTGCTGACTTTATCAACAGCAAAATTGTATTTTCACTTTTCTTTATTGAAGGCAAACTGAGCCTCGTTACAGATAACCTTGAGTATCTCAGACTTCAGGCTAACGGAAATTCACCTGTTGATATCGCTTCAATTTTTGTTTATCTCGTTTTGGGTGTAGGCGTTTTCTTTGCCACTCATTATATTATGAGCAAAAAGGTCAACATCAGATAATGCGTATCGGAATTTTTGGCGGAACATTTAATCCGCCACACCAAGGACATAAAAAGCTTGCTCTTGAATTTATGAGCAGGCTTTCGTTAGATTTAATGATGATTATTCCCACCTTTACGCCGCCTCATAAAGAGGCTCCCGACCTTGCAAAAGGGGAGGACAGGCTCAATATGTGTCGGCTCTGCTTTAAAGAAAGTTGCTTTGAAGTGAGCGATATCGAGCTTTTGCGTAAAGGAAAAAGCTTCACTGTTAATACACTTCAGCAGATAAAAGAGATTTATAATAATGATGAGCTGTTTTTTATTATGGGCTCTGATATGTTGCTGACTTTTCATCAGTGGCGTCAGCCTGAGGATATTCTTTCTGTTGCAACAATTTGCGCAGCCACACGAGAAAAAAACAAAACCCGTTTGCTCAAAGATTATGTGGAAGAAAAATATCCCGATAAAAAACACAGGTTTATTATTCTTGATTTTTCTCCGGTTGAGGTCAGCTCAACTCAGATAAGAAATAATTTGTCTGACACCGGCGCTGATTTGCTCAGCCCTGAGGTAGAAGCGTATATTCAGAAAAGAGGACTTTATCGCTGATGATTTGGAACAATGAAAAAATCATTGAGGTTCTTCGTCAAAGGCTCGTTGAGTCAAGATTTATTCATAGCCTCAATGTTGCCGAGAGCGCCCGGGACCTTGCGCTGATTTATGGTGATAACAGTGATATCTGTTACACTGCAGGTCTTCTTCACGACATTACAAAAAATGCCGACGAAAAAGAACATCTTTCTCTTTTTGAAAAAGGGGGAGTGACTCTGACTCAGGCAGAAAAAAACAATAAAAAATTATGGCACGCTATGTCCGGGGAACAGTTTGTCAGGTTAAATACCGATATAGAAAACGAAGAGATTTTTAATGCCGTCAGGTATCACACCACAGGCAGGGCAGGAATGTCTCTGACCGAAAAGATTGTTTATATCGCTGATTTTGTTTCAGCTGAAAGAGTTTACCCTGATGTTGATGTTATGAGAGCTCTTTCAGTGCGCAGCCTTGAAGAGGCGATGCTTTACTCCTTGCGATACACTATTCCTGATTTAATCAGCAAGGGGCAGACGATTCATCCTGACAGCGTGGATTTATATAACGAATTATTAAAGTGAGGTTACAGTATATGTCACCAAAAGAAATTGCAGAAAAAATTGTCAAAGCCCTTGACGAAAAAAAGGGTATGGACATTTGTCTTATCGCAACAACACAGGTTACCGTTGTTGCTGACTATTTTGTTATTGTAAACGGTACCTCAAACACTCATGTCAAAGCTCTGGCTGACGAGGTTGAATATGCTCTTTCTCTCGAAGGCAAAAATGCAACTCATATCGAGGGCAGAGCAACAGGCTGGATTCTTCTTGACTATGACAGTGTTGTTGTTCATATATTTACAAAAGAAGCAAGAGAATATTATAATCTTGAAAAGCTTTGGGCTGATGGTGTAAAAGTTGATATTTCTTCAATTGTCACAGCTGATTAATTTTCGATTTTATATATAAAGAAAGGGATTTATGATGGGTTACGATTTTAAAACGGTAGAAAAGAAATGGCAAAAAATCTGGGAAGAAACAGGTGTTTTCCATGCTAAGCAGGATTTTACACTTCCTAAATTCTATTGCCTTGTAGAGTTTCCTTATCCTTCAGGTCAGGGTCTTCATGTAGGTCATCCTCGTTCATACACAGCGTTGGATGTTGTTGCAAGAAAGAAGCGTCTTGAAGGCTACAATGTTCTTTATCCTATGGGATGGGATGCTTTTGGTCTTCCTACAGAGAACTTTGCAATTAAAAATCACATTCACCCTGCTGAGGTAACAAAGCAGAATGTTGCTCATTTTAAAGAGCAGCTTCAGTCATTAGGTTTCTCTTTTGATTGGAGCAGAGAAATCAACACAACTGACCCCAAATACTATAAATGGACACAGTGGGTTTTCCTTCAGCTTTTCAAAAAAGGTCTCGCTTATAAAAAAGAGATGGCTGTTAACTGGTGCACTTCATGTAAGTGCGTTCTTGCTAACGAAGAGGTTGTCAACGGTGTTTGTGAGCGTTGCGGCAGCGAAGTTGTAAGAAAGGTTAAGAGCCAGTGGATGCTTAAAATCACTGAGTATGCTCAGCGTCTTATTGATGACCTTGATGATCTTGAGTTTATCGACAGAGTTAAAACTCAGCAGAAAAACTGGATTGGTCGCTCAACCGGTGCAGAGGTTGATTTTGTAGCCACAACAGGTGACGTTCTTACAGTTTATACAACTCGCCCCGATACACTTTTCGGCGCAACATATATGGTTGTTTCTCCGGAGCATCCTTACCTTGAAAAATGGGCTGATAAACTTGAAAATATGGATGAAATCCGTGCTTATCAGCAGGAAGCTATGAGAAAATCTGATTTTGAAAGAACAGAAGTCAACAAGGATAAGACAGGTGTAATGCTTAAGGGCGTTAAGGCTGTTAACCCTGTTAACGGCAATGAAATTCCGATTTTCATTTCTGACTACGTTCTTGTTTCTTACGGTACGGGCGCAATTATGGCTGTTCCTGCTCACGACACAAGAGACTGGGAATTTGCAAAGAAATTTGACATTCCTATGGTCGAGGTCGTTAAAGGCGGCGATATTGAAAAAGAAGCTTTCACAGACTGCGCAACAGGTGTTATGGTAAATTCAGGTTTCCTCACCGGTATGAGCGTTGAAGAAGCTAAAGAAGCTATCAAAGCATGGCTTGAAGAAAATAATAAGGGTAAAACAAAGGTTAACTTTAAGCTTCGTGACTGGGTTTTCTCCCGTCAGAGATATTGGGGTGAACCGATTCCTCTTGTTGATTGTGAAAAATGCGGTTGGGTGGCTATTCCTGAGTCAGAGCTTCCTCTTGAACTTCCCGATGTTGACTCTTACGAACCCACCGAAAACGGTGAATCACCCTTGGCTCCTATGACAGATTGGGTTAATACAACCTGTCCCTGCTGCGGTGGTCCTGCAAAACGAGAAACTGATACTATGCCTCAGTGGGCAGGTTCATCATGGTATTTCCTTCGTTATTGTGACCCTCACAACGATGAAGCACTTGCTTCTAAAGAGGCACTTGAATACTGGGCACCCGTTGATTGGTACAACGGCGGTATGGAGCATACAACACTCCACCTTCTTTACAGCCGTTTCTGGCACAAGTTCCTTTATGATATCGGTGTTGTTCCCTCAGCTGAGCCTTACTCAAAGCGCACAAGCCACGGTATGATTCTCGGCGAAAACGGTGAAAAGATGTCAAAGTCAAGAGGCAACGTTGTTAACCCCGATGATATCGTTAATGAATACGGTGCAGATACAATGCGCCTTTATGAAATGTTCATCGGTGACTTTGAAAAGGCTGCCCCATGGAACTCAGCC
>JAZRME010000074.1:0-7976 GCA_045647325.1 Acutalibacteraceae bacterium
ACATGGCTACGATCCGACTTGACTTGTTTTCCCAAAAAAGATCTTGTTCTGGCGAGTTTTAACTGTTGTCTTAATGACGGTGATTTCAGCCGTGCATTTGAAAATATTCTTCCGACAGCTTTTGAGCTTGAGCCTGACCCGGTTGCTGAAAAAGAGCTTAAAGATTATCTTGACAAAAAAGATATAAAAGTTCCTGTCTGCCATAATCTTCCGTCAATTCCTACGGGAAAGGTTTTCCGTTTGTCAAAGATTTCTGACATTATCGCCGGAATGATTTTTCCTGCCAATATTGTGCCGAGATCGGTGATTTGCAGCATGGCAAGACGCCCGGCTAAAAACCTTAACAATCTGTCTTTTGATATCAGAGATAAGGTTTTGAGTGTCAGTTGGGTTGAGGATGATGACAAAATTGTTATTGATTGCTCACTTGACGGAAAAGTAAAGCTCACCCAATGTCAGATCAAAGGCTATCCTTATACCTTATGGTCGTATGCTTTTATGAAAGATGACAGATTAAATATTGTAGTTAAACCGTTAAACACACTTTCGACTACGACTCTGAGTTTTGAGTTTAATAAAAATAAAGTAAAGATGCAAATTAGCGGAACTCCGGATTTTGTCGGCTTTATCAGCAAAAACGCTGAAAAAAGTGATTTTGTTAAAAACAATCCCAAACTCAGACCTGTTATTATGAAAGTGGTTAATAAAGTTCTCGGAACAGTGAACGCTCCGATGACATTCAGATAATTTATTTGAGAGGTGGAATAATGAGAGTTAAAGAATTGACCCCTGAAAAACAGCAAAAACTTCTTATGAAAAGACAGCGTGAAATCAAGCATTGGGAAAAGGAAAAAGCAAGACCTAAAAGGAATCTGTATTTCGTTTATCTTGTTTTTATTATTGCTCTGATTTATGCAACAGATGAAATTGCATCACAAATCGGAACACTTATGAAAACTGAAATTGCAAACGATCTTTTTTCAAAGTTTGGTGAAAGCTCTGTCGGTTTGCTTGATATTTTGTCAATTGCTGTTGTTCCTTTTCAGGCTATCGGTCTTTTATACAGACCTCTTGCCGACCGTTGGGGCAGAAAAACTTTTTTGATTATCAACACTTTTGGTATGAGCCTTGCTATGCTGGTAATCTTTTTGTCAGATAATCTGTTTTTATATTTTGTCGGTGCGTGTATGGTTCAATTTTTTATTCCTCATGATATGCATGTGGTTTATATTATGGAATCTTCACCGTCAAAACACAGAGCAAGAGTTTATTCTTCAATTAAGTTTTTTGCCAATATGAGCGTTATGCTTATTCCGCTTCTTCGCAAAATGCTTATGAATGACGCTTCTGAATGGAGAATGGTTTATTTTATCCCTGCCGTTGTCGGTGTTGTGAGCTGCTTCATAGCTTTGATTACGGCAAGAGAAACAGATTCCTTTATCGAATCCCGTCTTCGTTATCTTAAAATGACAGATGAAGAGAGAGCTCTTGAAAAGCAACAAAAAAGCACCGAAAATGCTCAGGGAGGACTTATTCCTGCGCTGAAATTTGCTATGAAACATAAGCAGCTTCGTTGGCTTTATATAACATCGGCTCTTGTGAATGTCGGCTTTATCGGCACGGTGAATTATCAGGTTATTCTTTCATACGGCTATGCTCAAAATTATATCGAAAACGGACTTTTCGCTTCGTTGGGCGAGGAAGTTATGAACGCTGTCAGCATCGGCCCCGTTACAACAGCTTTGTTTATGTTCCCTGTGGGCTGTGCTGTTGCTCAGGTTATAATGGGCTTCATTTCTGACTCAAAAGGCAGAAAGGCTGCGGCTATCACCGTCGCTGTGAATTGCCTTGTTGCTTTTGTCGGATTTTCTGTCGGCTCAAGATTAGCGTGGAATCCGTATATCACAGGTTTCCTTTGCGGCGCATTTGTAGGCAGCTACTATTCTACAAACGATGTTCTTATTATGATGATTGGTGAGTCTGCTCCCACTAACCTGCGCTCATCAACAATGTCAGCTCAGTTTATTGTTACAGCTGTGGGCTTTGCCCTTTCTTACGCTGTGAGTCTGCCGTTGATTACAATTATCGGTAACAGCGTAACCGGTATTGTAAGCTTTGCACTTCTTGTACCTGCATTTATTTCAGCATTTTTTGCTCTCGTGCGCAAAACCCATGATACAAAAGGTATTGATATGGACACTGTTACCGGTTGTGAATGGGACTAAAATATTAAAGCTTCCGATTCTTTTCGGGAGCTTTTTTGCGTTCATACCTGTTTTTTTGTCATTGAAGCAAAAAGTATTGCATTTTTAAAAAAAGGGTGATATTATTAAATCAAAGATATTGAGAGGGGGGCAGTTCATTATTTGTCAGCAAAAATCAATTAAATCAATTAAATTTAAGGAGGATATTTTTATGAAAAAAATCACAAAAAAAATACTTGCAGTTATTATGGTTATCAGCGTTTTACTTTGCTCTTCATTTGCACTTTCTTTTAGCGCTTCTGCCGCAAAAAACAATGTTATTTTCACTGATTACTACGGAATTGAGTACAGAGGACAGATTTTATACGGCGCACCCGGTGAAGAGATTTCTTTGGATCCTGTAATTGATGGTACTTATGATTATGTTTGCGCTACAAGCCTTGATTATTATGTTGCTGAAGATATCTGGAATGATGAAGGCTCAGAGTTCCTCTCACTCAAAGCTATTGAAAATGGCGTAACACTCGTAAATGTTTGGTTCGTTAACGGTGACGAAATTGTAGATGATTTTTATGTTCTTGTTGTTGTTTCTGATGGTACAGATTTGGGTTCAGTTTCTGACATTGAAATCAGCGACGCAGTAATAGGATATGATGCAGATGCTTATTTAGTGCCTACAATTTATTACAATACAGAGGCTGTATATTATTGCACATTCTTCGATTGCCAGGATTATGAAGCTCCGTTTGTTCTCTGGAGTGACGGAAGCTGCTACGGTTATGAAGGCGGTTCAGGTGAAGCAATCTGTTATGTAATTGATGCACAGGGTGATGTTTTTGCAGAAACATTTGAAATTGAAGTAGAAGAACCAAGCTTTTTTGTAAGAATTATAGAGTTCTTTTCTATGATTATTGATATGATTCTCTATTTCTTCGCATAATTTTAATTTGAGACTCCCGGGAAACCGGGAGTTTTTTTGTTGCACTTGTAAAAGAATAAATGTTGTGCTAAAATTTTACCGAGGTGTTTTTATGAAAATTATGGTTGCATCAGATATCCACGGCTCATACTATTATTGTAAAAAGCTTGTGGAATGCTATAAAAAAAGCGGAGCTGAAAAGCTTTTGCTTCTGGGAGATATTCTTTATCACGGGCCGCGTAATGATTTGCCTTGTGAATATGAACCCAAAAAAGTGATTGAACTTCTCAATTCCATAAAAAATGAAATTCTTTGTGTCAGGGGTAACTGTGACACAGAGGTTGATCAGATGGTGCTTGAGTTTCCTGTTCTTGCTGATTATGCTGTGATTTTTGACGTCAAAAATACGGTGTATGCTACTCATGGCCATATTTATAACAAAAATAATCTTCCGCCGATTAAAGATGGCGATGTTCTTCTTCACGGCCACACACATGTGCCGGTCTGTGAGGCTGTCGGTCATATAACTGTGATGAACCCGGGCTCTGTTTCTATTCCTAAAGAAGACAGTTGGCACGGCTATATGATTATAGAAAACGGTGAATATACCTGGTTTGATTTTGACGGACATAAATACATTGAAATAAAGTGATTGAATGAATTTTAAACGAATTTTTTTAATTGTGCTTGATTCTTTCGGCATCGGTGAAATGCCTGATGCTGAAGCTTTTGGCGACGAAGGAAGCAACACACTCAACGCAATTTTTACTTCTGCAAAATTTAATGCTCCTAATCTGAAAAAAATGGGGCTTTTTAATATTAACGGTGTAACTGTAGGTGAAAAATCAGAAACTCCCACAGCAAGTTTTGCAAGGATTTGTGAAAAGTCAAAAGGTAAAGATACAACCACAGGCCATTGGGAAATCTGCGGAGTTATATCTGATGAGCCGATGCCGACTTATCCTGATGGTTTTCCTGAAGAAATAATTGAAAAATTTTCTGAAAAAACAGGTCATGGAGTTATTTGTAATAAGCCTTATTCAGGCACACAGGTTATTGATGACTACGCTCAGAAACACCTTGAAACCGGTGATCTGATAGTTTATACTTCAGCTGACAGTGTCTTTCAGATGGCTGCTCATGAAAGCAAAGTACCTGTTGAGCAGCTTTATGAATATTGCAGAATTGCCCGAGAAATTCTCGTCGGAAAACACGCTGTGGGCAGAGTTATTGCAAGACCGTTTACTGATAATAACGGTAGCTTTGTCAGAACTGAAAACCGTCACGATTTTTCACTTACTCCGCCTTGTGAAACAACTCTTGATAAGCTTAAAAATTCAGGCTTTGATGTGATTTCTGTCGGAAAGATTTATGATATTTTTGCCGGTCAGGGTATCACTGAAAAATATTTTACAAAAAACAATCTGCAGGGAATGAACAAAACACAGGAGCTTCTTCAAAAAGATTTTTGCGGTCTTTGTTTTACCAACCTTGTTGATTTTGATATGCTCTACGGCCATCGTAACGATGTTGACGGTTACGCTGCCGCTATGAGTGAATTTGATTTATGGCTCGGTGATTTTGTTAAAAAGATGAATCAGGATGATTTGTTGATTATCACAGCTGATCACGGCTGTGACCCTTTAACTGAAAGCACCGACCACTCAAGAGAATATGTTCCGTTTCTGGCTTATAGTCAGAATTGTGTTTCTGAAAATTACGGAACGGTTGACGGCTTCGGTTTTGTCGGAAAAATGATAGAAAACAATTTTTTGGGTGATTAAATGAGAATTTACGATATTATTCAAAAGAAAAAGCAGGGCGAAGTTCTTTCAAAAGAAGAGATTGAGTTTTTTATACGTGGTTTTACTGACGGAAATATACACGATTATCAGGCGTCGGCATTGTTGATGGCGATCTGGTTTAACGGAATGGATGACCGTGAAATTACTGACCTGACACTTGCTATGGCTGATTCAGGTGATATGGTTGATTTAAGTGGAATTGACGGCTTTACTGTTGATAAACATTCCACCGGTGGGGTTGGTGACAAAACAACTCTTATTGTTGCGCCCGTTGTTGCAGCTTGCGCAGGCAAAGTTGCCAAAATGTCAGGCAGAGGTCTTGGTCACACCGGCGGCACGATTGACAAGCTTGAATCAATAGACGGTTTTAATACAGCTCTTTCAAAAGATGATTTTATCGCAGCGGTAAATGAATGTGGTCTTTGTGTTGTTGGTCAGACGGGCAATCTTGCCCCTGCTGATAAAAAGCTCTACGCTTTGCGTGATGTTACGGCAACTGTTGACAGTGTTCCTCTTATCGCGTCAAGTATTATGAGCAAAAAACTTGCCGCAGGTTCTCAGGGTATAGTGCTTGATGTTAAAACAGGCAGTGGCGCTTTTATGAAAACCGTAGAAGAGTCAATTCTTCTGGCTGAAAAAATGGTGTCAATAGGTAACTCTGCAGGGCGCAGAACTGTTGCACTGATTACTGATATGAATGTTCCTCTCGGTAACGCAATCGGCAACTCTCTTGAAGTGATTGAGGCCGTCAATGTCTTAAAAGGAAATCAGAAAGACGATCTTTTTGAGGTGTGTATTGCGCTGGCTTCGAATATGCTTTGCCTGGTTCATTCAAAAGATTATTCAGAGTGTGAAAAGATGGCGCTTGATGCTATTGAAAGCGGAGCTGCACTTAATAAACTTAAACAAATGGTTGAAGCTCAGGGTGGTAACTGTGAATGGATTGAAAACCCTGATCTTTTTCCTAAGGCTGAATACAGCTTTGATGTTATCAGCGAAACTGACGGATATCTTTCGTTTATGGATGCTCAGCAAATCGGCACATCTTCGGTTATTCTTGGTGCAGGTCGTGAAAACAAGGATGACTCAATTGATTTTTCAGCGGGTATAATTTTACACAAAAGAACAGGTGACAAAGTGAGCAAGGGTGATGTTATTGCAACCCTTTACTCAAACAAAAAAGAAACTTTTGCTCCTGCTGAAAAGCTCTTTAAATCAGCGCTTGAGTTTTCTGAACAATATATAAAAGAAAACAAAGCAGTTATAAAAGTAATAAAATAATTGCATTGACATATTTTTTGTGATAAAATAACAAATTGTAGATTTGTAAAACTAAGGAGCGGATAAAATGAAACTTTGGGCAGGCCGTTTTTCAAAAGAGGCCGATAAAAAAACCAACGACTTCAATTCATCTATTGCGACCGACAGCCGTATGTATGTTGAAGATATCAACGGCAGCATCGGTCACGCAACGATGCTTGGTGCGCAAGGTATTATCAGCGCAGAGGATTGTGATATTATTGTTAAAGAGCTTAACAAAATCCGTGATGAAATCACAGCAGGGGAGCTTATGATTGACCCTGACGCTGAAGATATTCACACATTTATTGAGCAGACTCTCACCGCCCGTGTAGGTGACCCGGGCAAAAGACTTCACACAGCCCGCAGCCGTAATGACCAGGTTGCCACTGATGTGAGAATGTATCTTAAAAAAGAATGTGCTTCAATCAAGGCTCAGCTTGAGGAACTTCTCACTGTGCTTGAAAAGAAAAAGAAAGAATATTCTAAAATGGTTATGCCCGGCTACACTCATCTTCAGCGTGCTCAGCCGATCACAATGGGCTATCACTTCGGCGCGTATATCGAGATGTTTAAGCGTGATATAAGCCGTCTTGACGATGCAGTTAAGAGAATGGATGTTTCTCCTCTTGGTTCAGGTGCATTGGCAGGTACCACATATCCTATTGACCGTTCAATGTCAGCCAAGCTTCTCGGCTTTGAGGGTGGCTATACTGCCAACACTCTCGACGGTGTTTCTGACAGAGATTTTTGCGCAGAAATTGCCTGCGCTATGTCACTTGTTATGGTGCATCTTTCTCGATTCAGTGAAGAGATCATTCTCTGGTGCTCATGGGAGTTTAAATTTGTTGAGCTTGATGATGCATTTTCAACAGGCTCAAGCATTATGCCTCAAAAGAAAAACCCCGACCTTGCCGAGCTTATCCGTGGTAAGTCAGGTCGAGTTTTTGGTGATCTGAATGCACTTCTCACAATGATGAAAGGTCTTCCTCTTGCTTATAACAAAGATATGCAGGAAGATAAAGACCTCACCTTTGAAGCAATTGACACAGTAAGAATGTGCCTTACTGCATTCATTCCTATGATTGACACAATGACCGCTTTGCCCGAAAATATGAGAAAAGCAGCTGCAGGTGGCTTTATCAACGCTACTGACTGCGCAGACTACCTTGTAAGCAAGGGTCTCGCATTCCGTGATGCATATAAGGCAACGGGCGAAATTGTTGCTTTCTGTATTGCTAACAACTACACCCTTGAAACACTTCCCCTTGAAGAATACAAAAAAATCTGCGACCTCTTTGACGACGGTGTTTATGACGCCATCAACCTCGAAACCTGCGTTAAGAGAAGAGGCTTGTTTGATATCTGAGTCAATAACAATTTAGAATAATCGGGAGGGCAATCGCTCTCCCGGTTTTTTGTTTTTTGGGGTCGTCGAGGACGCCGACCTCTACAAATATCACCTGAAATTTTGCGAAATTCTCTTGCTTTCCTCGTCAGAGGGAGCCGAAGAAACATAGTTGGTTGACGAAAACATTCGTAAGGGTTGACGACTCGGCAACCCGAAAAAACAACAAAGCTGACGGCAGCAACTTGTAGGGGTCGATGCCCACATCGACCATTTTTAGACAGCAAAAAGCCTTCTCCTTGAGGAGAAGGGGGACCACGGAAGTGGTGGATGAGGTGTTGATAATGGGTTGCCGTCAGCTTCGTAGGGGCTGCCATTGGCAGTCCGTTTTCAAAGAGTAA
>JAZRME010000075.1:0-2597 GCA_045647325.1 Acutalibacteraceae bacterium
CATAAGAATACCTCCAATTATGCAACAAAATTGTTGCTACAACGATGAAGTATATCACAACATAACCTACTATTCAAGAAAAAATTTAATTTATTAACTATATTTTTATTGCATTTGACTTTTTTATACAAACTAAGTATAATTATCAGGATATATGAAGAGAGGAAAATGCAGATGTTAAACACTATTATCTCAACAATCAATGATGCACTTTATAGTTACGTGCTTATAATCATTCTCGTTTTAGGCGGTTTGTTTTTCTTTTTTAAAACAAAGTTTGCCCCCTTCCGTTTATTTGGTGAGCAAATAAAAGCTGTAACAGAAAAGCCTAAAGACGGAAAAGGTGTTTCTTCTTTTCAGGCGCTTATGGTTTCAACAGCCTCACGAGTAGGCACCGGTAACATTATCGGCGTATCAACAGCGCTTTGTCTCGGTGGCTTCGGCTCAGTTTTCTGGATGTGGGTTATTGCCATTATCGGCAGCGCATCAGCTCTGATCGAAAGCACACTTGCGCAGATATATAAAAAAAGAGGGCCTGACGGATGTTACGGAGGACCTGCATATTACATAGAAAAAGGCATAAAAAGTAAGCCTGTTGCAATCATATTTGCGTTTTTTCTTATTCTCACTTACGGATTAGGCTTCAATATGCTTGCGTCTTACAACCTGCAGTCAACATTTTCAGTTTATAGCTTTTATAACGAAAACACCACGCCGTGGATAATCGGTATTATCGTTGCTGTTATTGTCGGTTATTGCCTTTTAGGCGGCGGCAAAAGAGTTGTTAAAACAACAAGTGTTCTCGTGCCTGTTATGGGTGTTGCTTATATTCTTGTTGCAATTCTTATTATTGCTCTTAACATCAAATCTATTCCCGGTGTATTTCAGCAGATTTTTGACGGTGCATTCGATTTCAAAGCCATCTTTGGTGGTTTCAGCGGTTCTTGCGTAATGTATGGCATTAAACGAGGACTTTTCAGTAACGAAGCAGGTGTCGGTTCAGCGCCAAACGCTTCTGCTTCAGCCGAGGTTTCTCATCCGATTAAACAGGGTCTTGTTCAGGTGCTTTCAGTGTTTATTGACACAATTCTTGTTTGCTCGGCAACTGCATTTATGTGTATGTGCTCAGGCGTTGAACCCTCAGCGGAGCTTTCAGGCGCACCTTATGTTCAGGCTTCCCTTTCAGCAACACTCGGTTCATTTGGTCCTGTTTTTATCACAGTTGCGATGATTCTTTTCGCTTTCACAACTTTGTTGGGCAACCTCTATTATGTTGACCAGTGTATTTATTATATTCTTGGCAAGGTGCCCGGTAAAACATTTATGACGGTTTATCGCATTATTGCTTCTGCTCTGATTTTTGTCGGTGCAGGACTTTCAGCAGACTTGTTATGGAATATAGCTGATGTAACCATGGGATTGATGACAATCATCAATATGCCGGTTATTTTGTATCTGAGCAAGTATGCAATTGCAGCGCTTAAAGATTATGACACTCAACGAAAGCAAGGAAAAACTCCTGTTTTTAAAGCAAAAAATATCAATCTTCCCCATGATGTAGATTATTGGCAGTAAAAAATACGGGTACAGAACAGTCTGTACCCGTTATTTTTATTTATATGACACAAGCTCTTCAACGGGCTTTCTCTTTTTGTTTCTGATGCGTTCTTCGTCATTCGGATATCCTACAGTTATCACCAAACGCACGGTGTGTTTTGCGCCGCAGATTTTTCTCACCTTTGACTCATCAAACCAACCCAGAATACAAGTGCCCAGACCTTGCACAGCAGCTTCAGCTGTGAGGTATGCCACAGCAATTCCTATATCCATTGAGCGATAGTCATTTTTAGCAACAACCGAACCTGCAGCAGCCATTTTGGTGTATGGCTCTTCCGAAACAACAATCATCACCGGCGCATCGGGGGCGAACTTATTCATACCGAGGCTTGTTGTTGCGTTGGCAACCTTTTTAGCTGTTTCACCTGTGCAGACAGTGAAATGATACGGCTGACCGTTACAAGCGGAAGGAGAAAGCTGCGCAGCGGCCAGAATTGCGTCAATCTTTTCTTTTTCAACTTCTTTTTCAGGATTATAATGTCTGCAGGACTGACGAGCCTGCGCAATTTCCATAAAGTTCATAACAAATCTCCTTTGAGTCATATAGGGTAATTATAATTGATTTTTTTAAAATATACAACACTTTTATAAAAATAACCTCTATCCACCAACTCAGACTGACCACGACAAAATAAAATAACTTCTGTAACAAATTTGTTGAATTATATTGCTTTTTAACAACAGGTAAACTATACTTGAGTTCAGATAAAAAACTCTGCCGAAAATGGTGATAAAATGAATGAATTAAGCAACTTGTTTCTGAATATTCAAAACGGTGAAACCATAACCTTGCAAAAAGACAAAACATACCACGCAAGGCAGGATGATTCTTTTGAACATACGGGATATTTCTGCTCTAACACAGCTAAGAAGCACGAAAACCCCAAAGGCCTTCGCAGAAGTGCAATTTATCTTAATAAAAAGAAAAATATCACTATAGACGGTAACGGAGCCACAATTTTTATTCACGGAAAAATGAC
>JAZRME010000076.1:0-14120 GCA_045647325.1 Acutalibacteraceae bacterium
GCGCTTTTACTGATTTTAATGAGATATCTTCCTATGATGAAGCATCAGAGAGAGTATCGTGGGAATTTTTTATAGATGAAACAGAATTTAACAGTAAACTGCAAGATTTTTATGATGTGACCAAGTCATATTTGTCGAATATAAGATCAACAGATAGTGAAGCAATGCGTGCGCTGCTTTTATATTATGCAGTGATTGATGATTTGAACTATGATTATGATTTGCTTGGCGAGAATTATGAGAAATTGAACAAAAAAGAAGCAAATTTCAAATCTTCACCATATTATGTACTTTCAAAAAAAAGTGGTATTTGCACTAATATCGCGCAGGCATATATGTTTTTGTGTACACAAGCGGATATAACTTGTGGAACAGTTTTACATATGGGTGGTAGTGGTATTCATATGTGGAATATCGTTCAAATCGATGGCAAGTTTTATTATTGTGATCCCACCTGGGATGCGAATACCTCGCTTAAATATTTTGGAATCACGTCAGCAGATCGGGCAAGTTGGGCTGGTGAGTATTCGACGGATGGTGGAACAATGCTTTCAATCATTGTTTCTGAAAAATATGATGTATCTGATTCTCGGTTCGAAGTATTAAGAGGTAAATTACCAGTAGAAATATCAGAGATAAAAGTAGAGCGAGAATTGCAAACCATTACTTTTGTTGGATATGAATATGAATACGTCTTTGAATGTAAAGGGGATACAAAGGGATAGGTTGTTTTGTGGATTTCTAATTATTAACACAAATTTTAAGCATTGTTTATTTTCGAGTGATGAGTATGCGGAAATGTAAGAATTTGCCGATAGATTATAACCACTCATAAGGATTTAGTTTCTCCTAAAAAGCGGAAAATGAGATGTACATTTTCCCTGCTTGTTACGGTATGAGACAAAAAATTAAGAGCTGTGTAGAAATTTTCTACACAGCTCTTTTACTGTCCTTTAGAGTACAACTCTTATGATCGGCACTTCATTTTTATAAAGCGTTGAATGTAGCTCTTATTTCGTTGGTGTCACCTGTGGCGAGATAATAGTCATAAGTATAGGGGTCAAAACTTGTTGACTCTCTGAATTTGATAACGGCTATATATGATGTTGCCCCTGCTTTTGACGGGTCTTTGCCCAGATCGCCTCCACGACCGTAAACACCTGAAAGGAAAGTGTCTTCACCCTTGACATAAACACCGATACCAAAGGAATTTTCACCCTGACCGACGAAAGCCGACCAGTTTTCGTCAGAAATAAAGTTTGGGTAACCTGCATCAGGCCAGAAAATCAGATCAGGTTCGCTTTTTATTTCACCGCCGTTGACATAAACAAATCTGTTGAAAGGCTCAATGCAATAAAAAGCAGGAATTTCCTGACTTGTGTAAACAACAGGATAACCTGAAAAATCAACATATCTGCACTCAACGTGAACTGCACCGTTCTCAATAGTATAAGTGGCCTCCATATAAGACGGAGTAATATTTTCTTTGGGAAGCGACCAATCAAGAGGACGACACTTGATATAAATTGAATTTTCATCACAGCGCAGGTCAACCATCTTGCTGCTTTCGTTATACTGATTGCCGCCCTGAACAGGGTTGTAATTCCACTTGTTGTCCATAAAGATCCCGCCCTGATACTGCTCACAGTCACCTGTTCCGTAATATGACTGCTGAACCAAACGGCCTGTGTCGGAACGGTTGATGAGATTTACATTTTTGCTGAAAGCCTTAGTACCGTAAATTTCACTCGCTTTTTTATCAACATAAACCCTGCCGTCAACCTCAACAGCTTCAACAGATGAGTCAGTATCTTCAAGATAGCTCAGAGCTCCGCCCCAGAGCATATCAACACCGATTTTATAACCGTCAGATTCAATATAAACCTCTCTGTCGGGAATTTTACGGTTAAAAGTTGAGATGCCGAGAATTTTAATTGTAGCCGTCTCAACATTCAACGGCTCAAATGAAATTGAATAAACGCCGTCTGCCTTAGTACCGTCAAGAAAATTATCTATAAACGAATAAAATGTTCCGTTATCTGCAGGTTCAATAAAAAACTCTTCGCTCTTATCACTCAGACCTGTTCTGTAAGCAATCTCGCCCTTTAAATAAGCATCGGTTGAATACGCAACAGCAAAAAAGTTAAACCAATCTGTAAGCTGAACACCAAAATCAACAGTTACCTTTTTATCAAGCATAAGCTCGTTGCCGTCAAGCACCTCACCGTCAACGGTTGCTTCAATGCCTTCATCGTTAAAAGTGAAGCTGCCGTCAATTGCAACAGCAAAAGATGAGTCGATATTATCGGGCAAAAAGCTCAGAGGATAAGAGAAAAAGCCTGTTAAAAAAGCCATAATCAAAGCGATAATTTTTGAAAACATAAAACCGCCTCCTTTGATAAAATTTTATTATAAAAAATATTTTATGTCAAGACATAAAAACACCGGCTGATTGCGTTGTCAGCCGGTGTCAAAATTATTTGTTTTAATTTAAAAAACCTACTATGCCATAAGAAAGTGCGCCTACAATAATACCCGCTGTCAACACACCGAGCGCAATTGCAGGTAAAGCTTTTTTCATTCTCAGGTCCATCAGCGCAGCGACGAGAGCGCCTGTCCAGCCGCCTGTGCCGGGTAAAGGAACGGCAACGAGAACAAATAAACCCCAGAAACCGTATTTTTCTACCTTGTCGGAATGTTTGTGAGCCTTCTGTTCAAGCTTGTCAACAATCTTACCTAAGGAGCCCCATTTTTTCATAAGATGAAATATCTTTCTGATGAAAAGCAGAATAAAGGGGATCGGAAGCATATTGCCCAGGAAGCAATAAATAAATGCCCTCCACCATTCAATGTCCATAAGGCTGGCGGCAATAAGGCCTCCTCTTAATTCCAACACAGGAAGAAGAGAAATAACAAAAACTATAAGCTCGTCGGGGATTTTATCCTGCATAAAGGTGACGAAAGTACGGATTATTTCATCCATAAAAATTCCTCAGACTTTCACTGTATTTTTTGCAATAAACTCCACTGCCTTGTCTAAAATAGCATGGTCATTTTCAAACTTAAGACGGGTCTTGGCTTTATCATAACCGAGCCAGACATAATCTTCAATTTCTTCTTTCTGAATGATTGTGTTGGTGTCATCGGTTGTGGCGAGATAAATGCTTACGCTTTTTTCAACCTTGCCCTGGATGCTGTATTGACTTCTTGTAACAAAACCGGGCAAAAAGCGGATGTGAATTCCTGTTTCTTCAAGAACTTCACGGTAAGCTGTCTGCTGATCGGTTTCACCCATCTCAACGTGACCCTTCGGAAAACCCCAATGGGCACTTCTGCGGTTTTTAATAAGAAGAAATCTTGTCATTCCGCCGATTTCTCTGAACACCACCGCACCGCAGGACCTTTCATAAAGGCAGTCAAGAGAATAATCTCTGCCTTCAATGGCAAATTTCATTGCAACGATGATATCAATGTTAATAAATCTTGTGCTTTTTGGCGCAACCACGATATAGACCGAATCATTGTCTTTATATCGAACAATTGCAATAACCCTGCCATCAAAACTGCGAACGGGATGATTGATGCCCATAATATAGGCGCCCTTGACTGTCAGGTTAAAACGTTTGTTGCCCTCAACCTGACCGAAGTTAAGGTCATAGGTAATATTCTCTTCCGCATTGTGAGAATGAATGGGATGGGTTACTTTAACACGAACATATTTCCCAAGCATGTTCTTTTCTCCTCCACCCCGAAAAATCGGGGATAATAGTGGGAAAACGGTACATAACATACTCCTCCCACATCTTACGACTCATATATTATACATACATTAAAATAAAATTACAATAGGAAAATAAAAATTTATATGGACTGTGCTTCACTTTTTATGTATAATTATCAGTTGGAAAGAGGTGTTTTTTTGTATTACGGAATTATTATCGGCGCCGTTGTGATGTTTGGAATTCAATTTTTGTTTAACCAGAAATTTGAAAACGAAAACGGTAACAACCTGCCTTCATCAATGATTTTTATTTTTGGCGGAAGTATTGCAGGGCTTCTGGTTTTGCTCATCATCAACGGCTTCAGGCTTGAGTTTACGCTATACACACTGATAATGGCTGTAATAACAGCGCTGAATATGATAGCCTGTATTGTCTGCAGCCTTAAATCGTTAGCATATATAAACCTTTCACTTTATTCAATTTTTTCTATGCTGGGCGGCATGGTGCTGCCCTTTGTCGCAGGAATTCTTTTTTATAACGAACCGCTTGCAGCAGGTAAAATTGTGTGTTTCGCCGTTATCACGGTTGCCCTTTGCCTTACATTTCAAAAAAGCGACAACAACAAAAAGGGGTATCTCTATTACGCAGGAATTTTTGTTTTTAACGGAATGTCAGGCGTTCTGTCAAAAATTTTTCAGGAAAGTGATTATCCTAAAACGAGTTCGGCAGGATATTCCATTCTTTCAGCAGCAGCAACTGTTGTAATAGCAGGTATTATGCTTCTGTTTGTCAGAAAAAAGCTGCCCAAAATCAGCAAAGCTTCATTCTTTTATATCAACGCTTACGGAATACTCAATAAAGTAGCAAACTATATGCTGCTCATTGCTCTGGCTTATGTACCTGCATCAGTTCAATATCCCCTGGTCACAGGCGGAGTTATGATTGTTTCCACAGCGCTGGGTTTTTTAACCGCCAGAAAGCCCGGTGTAAAAGAGATTGTTTCGGTGGCACTGTCTTTTATCGGAATTATGGCTCTTGTTGTTATTTGATATGTAATTTCAGATTTAATTTAAAACCTCCCTCAGACCGATCGGTTCAAGGGAGGTTTTGTGATTTTTAAGGGCAGAGTGTTTGTTTTAATTCTTCCATTTTTCATGCCTCCTGAATTTATTATATTTAAGGAAGATGAAATTTTGGAATTTTCGGTGAAGGTTGGCTTTATTCGACACGATTTTACATTCAATTAAAATTGACAATTGAAAAAGGAAAATGGAACAAGAAATATAAAAAATTCCCTCTAACGAATTAACGCCGGAGGGAATCGTGGTTAGGGATTTGGTTTTTTGCGCTTGTTTAATAAAGGAATAGCCTCACCCGAAGCTCGGGGGAGGTGGATTTTGCGTAGCAAAAGACGGTGGGGGCGGATTTTGAAGTAATAGGTAAAAGGTATTGGTGAAGAAGTATCTTCTGTTTAGCTTTCAGCCCTTACTTTTTCACTATTACATCTTACTTCTTACCTATTTTAACCCCCTCAGTCACTTCGTGACAGCTCCCCCTATTGCAATAGAGGGAGCCGCCGAAAATTAGGTTTTTACGCTAACCGTCCCCTGTCTTGACCCTGTCTTTCTCGTTTTTCATTTTTGGATTTTACCCATAAGAATACAAAAAATAATAAACAACAAGGTCATAGCTATCAGTTTAATAATAGGTGCCCAACCTTCGTCTGAAAATCTTCCCAATATTTTGCCCAGACCAATTATAATTAATGTTGTGGATACAAAGGCAAAAAGCGATAAAAATAATTGTTTCATTAAAACACCTCTAAAAACTAACTGAGCACAAACTTAAGCTTTTTCTTTCCCAAAGGAACAGACTTCTCAAAAATTACAGAACAAGAGCTCATATCTGTTTTATCCTTGATTAATAATCGTCCTCGAAAATGTCTTGGTTTTCTTTCACCGTTAGAGTTTATTGAAAAAAGTGTTGCACTTGGCTTGACAATCTGACGAGGCTTGGAATCAATGTTTAGGTTTATAGTTGCGGTCCTGCTTTTTCTTGTTGGGGGCTTTATCCATTTCATTGATTTTGACTATTCTGAGCTGATTCTTTTTCTTTTTTCTTACATTGTTGTTATGCATCACAAGAGCAACATAACCGCCCACAGCGATCACAACAATCGCTAACAGAATTTTAAAAATAAGGCTTGAAAACAGTCGTGTCAGCAGACTCCAGAAATAAAGCAGATAGTTTTTGCTCACGCTCTGAGAATAGACAAGGTCAATGGTAGCAATCTCTGTGTCGGCATAAATAATCTTTGCCTTACAGGCAACTTCGCCCTCTTTTATGGGGGCGTTGACTTTTTCGGGCTTATTCACAGGCTCAATAAGAACACTGCCCTCATCTGTTCCTGTAGGAACAAGAGTTCTGAAATCATCTTTGGGTTTGAGCTGAACATAATCGGTCTTCCACGAATAATTGACACCGACCTCAGCAACCATCAGGTTTTTGGGAGCAACAAGCTCGTAGCTCAGGTTGGCAAATGCCCACTCATACATACGGATAGAATCCATAAAAGACTGATTTTCTTCAATTTTATCGTTATCAGAGTCTTTGTAATTACCGTTCATCGCTACAGCAAGGTAACTGTAACCGTCTTTTGAAGCATACGTTACAACACAGTGACCTGCATTGTCGGTGTTACCGGTTTTGACGCCCTTGATGAAGCTTCTGTAATATGTTACATAAACAGGGTTTATCATAAAGTTGGTGTTGATGATATTGCGCTCTTCATTCATATTTGTGGCAGGTACGGTATGTTTCGGCTCACAGACAATATTTTTAAACACATTGTATTTAAGAGCAGCCTTGGTGAGAACAGCAAGGTCTTCAGCGGTGGTGTAATGAGTCTGACTGTCAAGACCGTGAGGGTTGTCAAAGTGAGTGTTTTTACAACCAAGCTTTTTAACGCAGTCATTCATCATCTGAACGAATTTTTGTTGGCTGCCGCCTACATACTCAGCCAATACAACAGCCGCATCGTTACCACTCGGAATCATAAGGCAATAAAGCATCTCAAGAATGCTCATCTGCTCACCGACCTTAAGGCCTGAAAGTGAGCTACCTGTTCCTGAAAGAGAGTCAATAGCTGCCTGAGAAACAGTTATTGTTTTGTTTAAATCAGGGCAGTTTTCAAGTGTTACAAGAGCTGTGACAATTTTTGTCAATGAAGCCGGGGCAGCCCTTTTCTGAGCGTTTTTTGATATAACAACGCTGCCGTCATCAAGGCTTATCATATAATCTATTTCGCAATTCAGCTCAACATAAGACGAATAATCCTGCGCATTGGCAGGAATAACCAGACTTGTAAAAATTAAAATGAGAATACTTACAAAAATTATAACTTTTTTCATAGACAAACCACCATGAATTGTTGTATTATATAATAGTATAAGTATTATATCAGACAAATTTCCAAAAATAAAGAGTGTAATTGAAATTTTATATTTCTATCGCCCTCAGTTCAGGAGTGAGATTATGATTTTTGTAACCGGAGATATGCACGGCAACTCAAAAATTTTTAAACAGCCTTTATTCAAAAACATAAAAAAAGATGACACCCTCATTATCTGCGGTGATTTCGGTTTTATCTGGAACGGTGATAAAAACGAGCGTGTCGCTCTTGATAAGCTGTCAAAAAAGCCTTACACCATCTGCTTTGTTGACGGAACTCACGAAAATTTTGAACTCCTGAACAAATACCCTGTAGTGGAATTTGCAGGTGGCAAGGCTCATAAAATAAGAGACAACATATATCACCTTCTCAGAGGCTACGTTTTTGAAATTGAGGGTGAAAAAATATTTGCTATGGGTGGCGGTGAAAGCCCCGACATTGACATCCGTTTTGAAAACAACACCTGGTCAAAGGCTGAAATTCCTTCAGCTGAAGAAATGAAAAACGGTGTCAACAACCTTGAAAAAGAGCTTTTTGAAGTTGACTTTATCATCACTCACGAGCCCCCTCAGAAAATCAAAGCTTTTCTTAACCTTAAAGACAAAGAAAACGTCCGTTTCACAGGTCTTAACTCTTATTTTGAAGAGATCAACAGCTCTTGTAAATTTACCCGTTGGTATTTCGGCAGCATTCATGAAGATAAATTCGTTTCACCGTCTCATATTGCTGTTTACAGAAATCTTATAAAAATTCAGTCAGGGGAGGTTGTAAGATGAACAAAACATTGATTTCTCCGTCTATTCTCGCCTGTGACTTTTCAAAAGCAGGTGAAGAAATCGCTAAAATTGACCGTTGCGGAGCAGATTGGATTCACATTGATGTTATGGACGGTCATTTTGTGCCTAACATCACCTTCGGTGCACCTGTTATGAAAATGTTCCGCCGTCACTCTCAGAAGTTTTTTGACGTTCACCTGATGATAAGCGACCCTCTGTTTTATATCAAAGACTTCGCTCTCGCCGGTGCCGACGGCATCACCTTTCACCTTGAAAGCGACAGCGACATTGACGCAACTATTGATGAAATAAAAAAACACGGCAAAATACCTGCGCTGAGTTTAAAACCGGCCACCCCTGCCGAGGCTGTTTTTCCCTATCTTGACAAAATCGGTATGGTGCTTGTTATGACCGTTGAGCCGGGCTTCGGAGGTCAGGGCTTTATGGCTGATATGCTCCCTAAAATCAAAGCTATCCGTGAGGAATGTGAGCGCATCGGTGCTGACATTCACATTCAGGTTGACGGCGGAATCACCGAAGCAACAGCCCCTCTTGTTAAACAGGCAGGTGCAGATGTTCTTGTTGCAGGCAGCGCTGTTTTCGGCGCTGAAAACACGGCAGCAGCAATTGAATCTATCAGAAACGCTTAAACGCTGCCAACAGGCTGCCAATGTTCAAGGGTAAAGCTGAGAGTCAGCACATCTTTGCCTAAAGGATGAGAAAATTCTTCAAGAGCCTTGCGACATTCTGCGCAGGGCAGCTGACTTAACACAAGCCTGAATTTTTCACCTTTTTTAAAAAGACGGCTTATTCCCTTCAGCTCAAAAATTTTTATCAGCGCCATAGCGTCAAGCAGATCATTCTGATTATCGAACTCATAAATCAGATTATCAGCTGCTTTTGTCAGCCTTAACGGTTGGCGTTGCTCCGAGCCCCGTCTTTTTTCACTTATGGTGAAACTCAGTATGCACCCTCCGTAAGTATCGGCAGCAACCTCAATGAGCATATTACCTGACGGGTCAACATCTCTGCCGAGGCTGTCACGCACCTTTTGTAATATTGTCCAGATAACCCGACGGGTTTCGATTTTTGAATAATCCATTTCTTCGTATGTAATGTCCAGCTCCTGCATATCTTTTCGGGTGAGCTCCACAACAAACTTATTTTTACCCGTTGAATGAATATTCACGGTAATTCCCCCTTTACGCAAATTATAAGCTATTATTAAATCTGTTTTCAATAAATAAAATATGGAAAGAGGTGAGCAGATGACAGCCGTAAAAAAAAGAAAAAGAAAGATAAATACATATTATTCAGATATGTGTTTTGCGCTGTCTGTGCTGCTCATTGTTGCCTGTCATTTTCACGGCATAAAAGCTTTGATAATGTTTGCGGTGTCTGTTATAAGCGCAATTATTTTTGACGCTGCAGGCTGCAGACTTATTAACCATAAATTTAAAATAAAAAACTGTAACGCTGTTTTTATCGGCGGCCTTATTGCGCTGATGTTACCGGCTTCCTCACCTTTGTGGCTGCCTGTTGCCGGGTGCGCATTTTCTGTTTTTTTTATAAAAGTGCCTTTCGGCTCACTCAATATTTCACCATTCTCAAGCGTTGCGGCAGGTATTGCGTTTTTAAGCATCTGCCGACCTGATCTGGTTTTTGATTATCAGAGCGCTGAGATGGGCAGCGTGTCAATCGCCCGCAGTCTGTCTCAGGGAACGCCTGTTGTCACAGCCGTTGACCTTATCAACGGGTTTATCGGCTCTGTTCCGGGCGCTATGGGTATGACCTGCACCGTAGCTATGCTTGGTCTTATTGCATTTGTTGCTTTAAAAAAACCGCAGAATCTTTTTAATTGCTCAGGTTTTCTTTTTACCTGCTTTATCGGTGCGATTATTGTGACAGCTCTTAACAGTGATAATTTTTTCACTATTAACTCTGTGAGAGTTGTATTTTTAAGAATGTGCAGCGGCTTCACAATGTGTCTCGGTGTCTTTTTTGTAACTGAGGAATCACTTCTTCCCAGACAAAATATTCACCGTGTAATCTACGGCGTTCTGCTTGGTGTTGTTTATGTTACCCTTAATCAGGTGAGCACTTATGAAGACGCAGGTTGCTTTGCAGTTTTATTGACAAACTCATTCTGGCCTGTTGCCAAAAAATACATTTTTAAGCCCAAAAAAGAAGTGACGGAGGTGAGCGCTGATGAACACGCAAAAAGCCTCGTTTAAAGACATTCTCCGTTTCGGCAGCGTTATCAGAAACCCCGTTCTGGTTCAGGTGGCAGGTATCTGCCCCGTTGTTGCCGCAACGACTTCGGTTATCAACGCTGTTTCGCTGTCGCTGATATTTATGTTGTCACTTGTTTTGTGTGAAACTCTTGCGAGTCTGCTTTTTAAAAAATTCCCCCGTTGGGTAAGAATGGGACTTTACCCTGTGATAAATCTTCTGATTGTTTTCCCTGTTATGTATGCTTTTGAATATTTTTCGCTCTCACTTTCTTCATCATTGGGAATATATCTTCCCCTTATGGTGATGAATGCTCTGATTTTTATTCAATGCGAAACTTTTGCTGTTAAAAACACCGTTAAAATGAGCTTTTTTGACGCTCTTGCCTGTTCTGTAGGTTACGGAGTTGTTCTTATCGGTGTAGGAACAATAAGAGAAATTTTTGGCAGCGGAACTTTTTTAGGGGTCAATATTCCTTTTATTAACGGAATGAGCGGATTGCTTATGCCTTTTGGCGGATTGTTTATAATCGGTGTGTTGGCTGCTTTTCACAAATGGTGGATTATTCATCGCCACCCCGAAAACCTTGACGAGATTGAAACAAAATTCACTCTCGATGAAAGCAAAGACACTCAGGCAACTTTCACCTACGCTTTAAAAAACAGATTTTCAAAAAAATCTTAATATATAATATGATTTTTATTTAAGGAGGTGCGTGTATGCAATGGTTTTTTGATATGTTGGCTGCTGCTTTTTATGCCGTTATTATTCAGAATCTCGTTTTCAGCGGAGGTTACGGAATAACCGAGGCTGTCAGAATGGCATCAAAACCGAGAAAGCTTTTTTCTACAGCAGGGATGATTATTTATTTTTCAACTTTAACAGCAATAATCTGCCGCATACTCGACTACTTTCCTTTTATTGAAAGACAAAATCAGTCAATCCATTTTCTTATATTTTTTGGTGTGTTGATAACTGTTTATTTTGTCACAGGTTTGTTGAGCCTTCTGATTCTGAAACCCGACAAACGGTTTATGACAAAACTTGCCATGTGCGCTATGAACACACTTGTTATGGCAATTCCCCTTATTAACCAAAAAACTGTCAGCACTTTCGGTGAAAGCATCGGCACAGGCTTCGGCTCGGGAATAGCTTTTATTATAGCCTCTTTGCTTATAAGTGTCGGTTTTACCCGTATCGCTCACAGCAAAAAAATTCCCCAACCCTTCAGAGGCACTCCGGCGATGTTTATCTATGTTGCTGTTTTATCAATGGCATTCACCGGCATCACCGGCTCGGGAGTTTTTGCCTGATTTTTATGAAAGGAGTTTATTATGGCAGACAGAACAAAAGGCGCAAGGCGCAGAAAAGCCTTCGCAGATTTTAAAGAAAATCAATATAACGACTCCTTTTCTATAAGCGAGTCACAAAAAAGAAAAATTCTTTTAAAAAATATTTTCAAATATGTTTTTATAATTTTTATTACATTTACTTTTATAGCTGTCGGTTTTGTTTTATCAGATGCTCTGCTTGATATTTCTGAGCAGGATTATCACGACCCCAACACCTACACAGCCAGAACAACACAACCTCAGAGCACAACCGTTATTCCAACAAACCCTCCCGAAACCTCTGAAGATAACGGTGAGGGTGAAAGTGAAAGCGAAACCGGCACCTCTGAGGAAATTCAGAACACATCGGAGCAACAATAATGTATATTCCTTTTAACCCGACAAAAGAATATCATAAATATCCCCTCGGCGCCGTGAAAGAAAAAACTCAGGTTACTTTCAGAATTGTTTTGCCAAGAGATTTTTGTTGCACGGGCGCAAGAGTTGTTATCACAAAAGACGGTGAAGATAAATGCCGTTACTCAATGTGGTGGGACTGTATGGAAGGTAACAACGAAGAATGGTGGAAATTTCAGCTTCCGATTGAAAACCCCGGTCTGTATTTTTATCATTTTGAGTATGATACAAGCTTTGGCGTAAGCAAAATTTTCAGACACCGTGACTCTCTTGACGGGTGCTTTGCTCCGTCAGGCGAAGAATGGCAGATCACCGTTTATTCAGAGTCATTTGATACCCCCCATTGGCTCAGAGGCGGAATTATTTATCAGATTTTTCCCGACAGATTTTATAACTCGGGCAAAGAGAAATCAGATGTGCCTGATGACAGAATATTAAGAACCGATTTTGGCGGTGAACCTTATTGGCGGCCTGACAAAAACGGCAAGGTGCTTAACAATGACTATTTTGGCGGTGACCTTAAAGGAATTGAAGAAAAGCTGCCTTATCTCAGCTCGTTAGGGGTCAGCTGTATTTATCTCAACCCTATCTTTGAGGCGCAGTCAAACCACCGTTATGACACAGCTGACTATAAAAAAATAGACCCGCTTCTCGGTGATGAGTCTGACTTTGTCTCCCTTTGTCAGAAAGCCGAAGAGTTCGGAATTAAAATTATTCTTGACGGTGTTTTCAGCCATACAGGCTGCGACAGCCGTTACTTTAACAAAAAAAGCCGTTACCCTGACCTCGGTGCTTTTCAGAGCAAGGAGTCGCCTTATTTTAATTGGTATAAATTCACCGAGTGGCCTGATAAATATCAGAGCTGGTGGGGTATCGACATTCTTCCTGAAATAATTGAAGAAAACCCTGATTTCATCAACTACATTTCAGGCAAAAACGGAGTGCTTGAAAAGTGGCTTTCTCTCGGCGCCGCCGGTTGGAGGCTTGATGTTGCCGACGAATTGCCTGACGAATTTCTTGATGCATTAAGAAAAAGTGTCAAAGCATTTAAATCTGATGCTCTTATTATCGGTGAAGTGTGGGAAGACGCCTCAAACAAATCAAGCTACGGCAAAAGACGCAGATATCTTCAGGGTGACCAGCTTGACAGCGTGATGAATTATCCTTTCGCTGAGGCAATAATTGATTTTGTCCGTTTCGGCAACGCAGAATCTTTTGAAAAAACCGTAAGCACGGTTATCGAAAATTATCCCAAGCCTGTTATAGATGTGCTTATGAATCATATCGGCACACACGATACAATGAGAGTGATTACTGCTCTTGCAGGAGAAAGCTGTGAGTATCGCGACAGACATTGGCAGAGCAGAACAAAGCTTTCAGCAGAGCAGTATAAAAAGGGAGTAAAGCTCCTTAAGCTCGCTTCGATTATTCAGTATACACTTCCCGGTGTGCCGTCGCTGTACTATGGTGATGAAGCAGGAATGGAGGGTTACAAGGACCCGTTCAACCGATTCTGCTATCCTTGGGGCAGGGAAAACATTGAACTGATAGATTTTTATAAGGCACTCGGCAGAATGCGTAAAAATTGCGACTGCTTTAAAGAAGGATCTTACCGTACAGTTTCTGCAATGCTTTCATGTCTTGCTTTTGAGAGATACGGCAAGAAGGACAAGGTGCTTGTAATAATCAACCGAAACGAACACGAAATAGATTACTATTTACCCTCAGAATGGCATAACGCACAGTGCATTTTCGGAAAAGAAATGCAGGGTGACAAGGCACACTTAGGTGCTTTGGAGGGAATTATACTGAAAGTTGAAAGTTAAAAGGAGTTTTAAAAAATGAGTAACTGGACAGAGGTTAAAATCAGCGTAAATTCAAAAGATGTTGACAGAGCAGGTGACATTGCTTCAATGGTTGTACCTTACGGTATTTACATTGAGGATTACAGTGAGCTTGAAAAGGAAGCCTGGGAAATTGCCCACATTGACCTCATTGATGAGGATTTGCTTAAAAAGGACAGAAACAAGGCAATCGTGCATGTTTACATCTCACCTGAGGAAAATCCTATGGAAGCCGTTGCCTTCCTTCGTGAGCGTTATTCTGCAGAGAATATCGAAAGCGAAATTATCCTTAACGAGTGCAGAAATGAGGATTGGGAGAATAACTGGAAGCAGTATTTCCATCCCAT